>NZ_DATBMI010000132.1:0-18817 GCF_036554925.1 Pedococcus sp. | reverse complement strand
GTGCGTTCGGACACGCTCGCGGTCCTCGCCGCTCGTCACGCGGACGAGGTCGATCAGGCGGAGGAAGGCGTCCTCGACGTGGCCCCCGAGGAGGTCGAGGTCGGCGACCAGGGTCTGCGCGTCGATGTCGGTGGGGGCCGCCGCCGCCGCGGCGCGGGCCTGCTGGAGATCGGCACCAGCGGTGCGCTGCATGAGCCCCACCTGGGCCAGGCCGAGCTCGGCGTCGGAGTCTGCGGGGTTCTCCTGCAGAGCCCTGCCGAAGGCCGCGGCCGCCGCGTCGAGGTCACCGCGCTCGATCGCGTCGTAGGCCTCCTGGTGCAGCGGCGGCAGCGGAGGCTCCTCGGCCTCGGAACCGCCGGCCTCGTCGGCGCCGACGTCGACGCGACCGGCCACGCCGTGCTGCACGGCGACCTTGAGGAGCTCGTCGATGACCGGGCGGATCTCCTGCTCGCCCTGGATGCCGGCGAACAGCGGCACCGGCTGGCCCTGCACGAGACCGATGGTCACCGGCACGGACTGGATCTGGAAGGCACGCAGCAGGCCGGGGTTCTCGTCGACGTCGACCGAGACGACCTGGAAGCGGCCCTCGTAGGCGCCGGCGACCGCGACCACCGTGTCGAGGTAGGACGCCGACTCGGGCAGCCGGGCCGACCAGAGGACGAGCACAGCCGGGACGCTGACGGAGGCGTTGAGGACCTCGGAGAAGTTGGCGTCGGTGCCCTCCACGACGAGACCGGCGCGGCCGGGCACGCCCTGCCCGCCCGCGGTGCCCTGCCCGCCCGCCGCTCCGGCTGGTGCGCCCCCGGCGGGGGCAGATCCCGACGGCGCGGCGCCCCGCGGGCTCGAGCCGGCCTGGGACTGGAGACCGGAGAGGTCGACGGCACCACGCAGGGCACTGGCGTTGAACGGCTGGTCAGTCATAGCCGCGATTCTGCCTCACCGCTGGGCTGCGCGGTCACTCACCCTTGGCCGACACCAGGGCCTCGTCGACGGCGACCAGCGAGGCCTTGCCCTCCTTCGGGACGGTGAAGACCACGGTCTCGAAGGTCCGCATCTCGGCCCGCTCGGTCAGGGTCTTCCTGCCGATGAGGCGCTGGAAGTCCGCGTTGGGGGTCAGCGACTTGCCCGACGGCTTCAGCGTGATGGTGTCGACCCGCTCCATGAGGCCGAAGACCACGGCGCCGCCGTCCTTGAGCGCGATGGCCATCGTGTCCTTCGGCCGCGGGGCGTGCTTCTGCGTCAGGGTCGCCAGCTTGTCCAGGGACCTGCCCTGGCTCTTGGCGTTGGCGCGGACCTGTTCTGCGAACCGGTCGCCGGCCTGCACGTGCGAGGGGGCCGCAGGCTTCGGGTAGCTCAGGCTGGCGGCGTACTCCGTCAGCAGCGCCTCCGGCGACACGGGGAGGCCCTTGCCGTCCGGGTTGAGAGGCGACCCGGCGTCGAGCGCGTGGAGGGCCGCGACACTCGTGCCCGGCTGCATCGGGGCGCTGGCCGCCAGCTTGAACGGCGCGGTGGCCGCCTCGGAGACCAGCAGGTTGAGCACGGCGGCGCCGTCCTCGCGGGTGCTCTGGACGAGCATGACGCGCGGGAAGGATGACCCGCGTGAGATGGCGAGCACCTTGGGGGCCTCCGGCTTGGTCACCGGCTCCGGCGTCGGCGACCCTGCCTTGGCCAGCCGGCTGTCCGCACTCGAGACCGTGAGCGCGCCGCCGGTGAGGGCCTTCGCGCGCAGCTCCTTGGCCTCCGCGCCGGTCGCCGCGCGGGCACGCGCGGCATCGGCGAGCACGCGGGCCGCGACCTTCGTTGCGGCCTCGGACGCCACCGGGGCGGTCGTGGTGGTCTCGGACGGGGCGTCGTGGACGCCGACCATTGCCGAGCCGGCGCCACACCCGGTGAGGGCGAGGGCGGCGACTCCGGCCGCTGCCAGCCGCATCGTCGTGGTCGTCATGCTCGCTCCTCCTTGTCGTCGGTCGTCGTGCTGTGGGGCAGAACCACGGTGTCCTCCCGCGTGCTCCGGGCAGCGCCGGGAAGCACGACGGTGTCCTGGCGCTGGTCGCCACCGACTGCCGGGTGCCGGGCAACCGGGCCCTCACGGGTGGCGCCGGGCGTGTTCGCGCTGGACCCCGCCGGCGACACTCGCCGCGCGCGCCGGCCCGAGGGGCCGGACCGATGGCGCCGTCGCGGCAGCCACAGACCCGCCACCCCGACTGCGGCCAGCAGGAGGCCGCCGATGATGAGTGCCAGGGACTGCAGCGCCCACGCGTTCCGCTGCCAGGTCACCTCGAGGGAGGTGAGCTCGACGGGACGGCCCGAGGCGCTGCCGATGACCACGGTCTCGGGGGCGTCGGCCTGGCTGACGGTCAGGGTCGCGCCGCCCTTGCCGGCGGTGGCCTGGCGCCACACGTCGGCCTGGCCGAGCACGGCCGCCTGGCCGTCACCCGACGACGTCGTGCGCAGGGCCCAGTCCGTGAGGGAGACACCCGTGACGGACTGGCGTGCGGCCTCGCCCACCAGGGCTCGCGCGTCCGAGGGTGCGGCGCGGCCCATCCAGACCTCGGTGCCGGGCTCGGCCTTGGCCGTGATGGTGACGCTGCTGTCGACGCGGTTGAGCACCGAGGGCTCGAGCACGACGAGCCGACCGGCACCCGGGCGGGCGGTGAAGGTCGCGCTGCCCTCGGACCCGAGGTGGCTGGAGAACCACAGACCGGCACCGGTCAGCACGAGGCCCACGAGGGTCAGGAGGCCCAGCGCGACTCGCTTGGACACTGATGACACTGCTTTGCTTCCTCTACACGAGACAACCGGCGGCCCAGGGCGCGGCCACCGGCACAGCACTCCACGATGACCCACTCCGGGCGACCGGCCAAATCCCTGCCGCCGTTTGCCTGTGGGTGGTGGCATGATCGGCGGGATGACCTCATCTGCGACGGAGGGCGCGAGACGCGGCCCCGGCCGGCCCCGTGAGGAGGCCACCGAGCAGGCGATCACCCTCGCCGCCCGTCAGGTGCTGGCCGAGAAAGGCCTCTCACGGATGTCCATGGAGACCGTCGCGGCGCGGGCCGGAGTGGCCAAGAGCACGCTCTACCGACGCTGGCCGTCGAAGGTCGAGCTCGCCGTGCACGCCGTGGCCGTGACCTTCGACACCGTCGACACCACGGACAAGGGCTCGCTCGCCGCCGACATGCGCTCAGGCATCGAGCAGGCGGCCCGGCTGCTGCGCGACCCGTCGACGGGCGGTGCGTATGCCGCGCTGCTGGCCGAGTCGGCCCGCGACCCCGAAGGGGTCGGGGCCGCAGTGCGGGCCTCGCTGTCGACCAGGCTGCGCGCCCTCGTCGCGACGTCGGTCGAGCGCGCCATCTCCCGCGGGGAGATCCGCCCGGAGATGGCCGACGTCGACCTGCTCGCCGACGTGGTCGTCGGTGCGGTGCTGCACCGCTCGCTCGCCACCGGCGGCCCGGACGACACCTTCGTCGACGGGCTGATCGAGCTGCTGGCGGACGTGGCCTACGCCCGCCTGCTCCTGGCCAGGCGCAAGGCCACCAACCCGCTCACCACGTGACCGTCGCGGCGGGCGGGCGGCGTGGCGAGCGGGGCCCGGCGCACTTCCCGGACACCGGCCGTCAGAACCGGGCCGGCTCGCGGTAGACGCCCCACTCGTCGCGCAGGGCGTCGCAGATCTCGCCCAGGGTGGCCTCGGCCCGCACGGCATCGAGCATCGCGGGGACCATGTTGTCGTGGGTCCGCGAGACCTCGACCATGTGCTGCACGGCGGCCTGGACGGCGGCCTCGTCGCGTCCGGTCCTGCGCTGGCCCAGGGTGGCGACCTGCTCGCGCTCGACCTCGTGGCTGACCCGCAGGATCTCCAGCTCGTGGCTGACCGACTCGGTGTGGCAGTTGACGCCCACGACCTTCTTGTCGCCCTTCTCGAGGGCCACCTGGTACTGGAAGGCGGCCTCGGCGATCTCGGACATGAACCAGCCCTCCTCGATGCCGCGCAGGATGCCCTTGGTCATGGGCCAGTTGCCGCCGTCGCGCTGGCCGGTGTTGTCGCGGACCAGCCGGGCGAGCCCGTCGGTGTCCCTGCTCGTCAGGTCGCTGCCACCCAGGGCCAGGATGCGGTCGAAGATCGCCGACGCCTCCGCCTCGATCTTGTCGGTGAGCGCCTCGACGTACCAGCTGCCGCCGAGCGGGTCGGCGACGTTGACCACGCCGGTCTCCTCCATGATCACCTGCTGCGTGCGCAGGGCGATCTCGGCGGCCTGCTCGCTGGGGAGCGCCAGGGTCTCGTCGAGGGCGTTCGTGTGCAGGCTGTTGGTGCCGCCGAGGACGGCCGCGAGGGCCTCCACCGCGGTGCGCACGACGTTGTTGTACGGCTGCTGCGCGGTGAGCGAGACGCCGGCGGTCTGGGTGTGGAACCGCAGCCACTGCGCCTTCTCGGTCGTGGCCCCGTAGACGTCCCGCATCCAGCGGGCCCAGATGCGCCGGGCCGCCCGGAACTTGGCGATCTCCTCGAAGAAGTCCACGTGGCTGTCGAAGAAGAACGACAGGCCCGGGGCGAACGTGTCGATGTCGAGCCCGCGGGACAGGCCCAGCTCGACGTAGCCGAAGCCGTCGGCGAGGGTGTACGCCAGCTCCTGCGCGGCCGTCGAGCCGGCCTCGCGGATGTGGTAGCCGGACACCGACAACGGCTTGTAGGCCGGGATGTTCTCGGCGCAGTACTCCATGAGGTCGCCGATCAGCCGCAGGTGCGGCTGGGGCTCGAAGAGCCATTCCTTCTGGGCGATGTACTCCTTGAAGATGTCGGTCTGCAGCGTGCCGTTGAGCACGCCGAGGTCGACACCCTGCCGCTCGGCGGCCACGAGGTACATGCAGAAGACGGGGACGGCGGGGCCGCTGATGGTCATGGACGTCGTGACGTCGCCGAGGGGGATGTCCTTGAAGAGCACGTCCATGTCGGCGGCGGAGTCGATCGCCACCCCGCAGTGGCCGACCTCGCCGAGGCTGAGCGGGTCGTCGGAGTCGCGGCCCATGAGGGTCGGCATGTCGAAGGCGACGGAGAGACCCCCACCGCCGCGGGCGAGGATCATCTTGTAGCGCTCGTTGGTCTGCACCGCGTTGCCGAAGCCGGCGAACTGCCGGATGGTCCAGGTGCGACCGCGGTAGCCGGTCGGGTACAGGCCGCGGGTGAACGGGTACTCCCCCGGCCAGCCGATCGACTCCGGGGCGTCGCCGCCGTCGGCCGGGCCGTAGACCGGGTCGACCTCCATCCCCGACAGGGTGGTGAAGTCGGCGTCGCGCACCTGGCCCTTGGCCTGGGCGGCGTCGTAGCGGGCCTGCCAGCGGGCGGCACCGGACATCTCGGGCGAGGGGGTGTGAGCCATGCCACCGAATTTACTAGGACGTCCTAGTACATGTCACGCCGACCCTTCCGTGGGGGATCGGGACGCCGGCCCGGCCGGCGGTCCTACGCGGTCTTCCGTGCCCAAACGGCCCCAAACGTAGGCCGACGGGCCGAGGCACGGCTCTCCCCCGGCGCCTAGCGTGGGGAGGTGCCGGGCCATGGCGAGGGGCCACGAGGCCACGAGGGGCCCAGGGGTGCCGCCCGGCACCAGGGAGGAGCAGTCACATGAGCCGGGACACCCGACACCGCCCGCGCACCCGCGCCCGCGCCCGCGCCGTGGCGGTCACAGCCCTGGCCGCCGCACTGGCGACCATGGCCGGCACCGCCACAGCCGACCCGTCCGACTTCGAGCCCGGGGCCGCGGGGATCGGCGATCCCTACTACCCCGGCTACGGCAACGGGGGGTACGACGTGAGCCGGTACCGCATCGCCCTGCGCTACGAGCCCGACGGCAACCGCATCGAGGCGGTGACGACCATCGAGGCCGAGGCCACCGAGAACCTCAGCCGCTTCAACCTCGACCTCGTCGGCCTCACCGTCGAGGACATCGAGGTCGACGGCCACGACGCGAGGTGGAGCCGCAGCGGGCAGGAGCTGAAGGTCACGCCGAAGCACGGCCTGAGGGAGGGGCACGCCTTCGAGACCACGGTGGTCTACTCCGGCACGCCCGTCGAGTTCGTCCTTCCCGGCATCGACCTCCGGACCGGGTTCATGCCCACCGATGACGGGGTCACCGTGGCCGGGCAGCCCGAGGTCGCCGCGTCGTGGTTCCCGGTCAACGACCACCCCCGGGACAAGGCGGCCTACACCTTCGTCGTGTCGGTCCCCGACGGCCATGGAGTGGTCGCGAACGGAACGCTGGTGTCACAGCGCTCGGCACAGGGCCGGACGACCTACACCTGGCGGGCGACGGAGCCGATGGCCCCCTACCTCGCGACGATCGACATCGGCGAGTGGGACGTCCGGGAGTGGACCACCGCCGCCGGCCTGCCGGTCTACGACGCCGTCGACCCCGACCTGGTCGCCGACCCGGTGCTCGGCCCCGCCATCAACGCCTCCCTCGACCACCAGGGCGAGATGCTCGAAGTCCTCGCGGAGGCGTTCGGGCCGTACCCGTTCTCGACGGTCGGTGCCATCGTCGACGACCAGCCCGACCTCTACTTCGCCCTGGAGACGCAGACCCGTCCGGTCTACTCGAAGTACTTCTGGCCGGACTACGGCGACGGCGTCGTGGTCCACGAGCTGGCCCACCAGTGGTTCGGCGACCACGTCGCCCTGCACACCTGGCGGGACATCTGGCTCAACGAGGGCTTCTCGACCTACGCCGAGTGGCTCTGGCTCGAGCACCGGGACGAGATCGGGGCGGCAGAGCTGGCGCACGAGATCTTCGACGCCATCCCGGCCGATGACCCGTTCTGGGACCTGGTGATCGGGGACCCGGGCACGGACCACCTGTTCGACGAGCCGGTGTACGTCCGCGGCGCCCTGGCGGTGCACGCCCTGCGGGAGGCCGTCGGCGACGAGCACTTCTGGCAGATCCTGCACGCCTGGACGGAGAACCGCGGTGGCGGCACCGGCACCACCGAGCAGCTGCTCCGCCTCGCCGAGCGGATCTCGGGGCAGGACCTCGACGCGGTGTTCGACGCCTGGCTCCACACCGCGGGCAAGCCCGGCTCCCTCGGCTCGACGGTCGCGTCGGCGAAGGCCGCCGGCGGCGCCACGGCCGTCCGTGGGGGCACCACCTCGCCCGTGGCCGCGGACTGGCTCGGCGGCCTCCGGCAGCGGGTCGCGCTGGCACAGCGCGGGCGCTAGCCGCCACCTGCCACACGAGGTATGCCGCGGGGCCGGCCCCGCGGCATACCTCTGCCCGGAGGCTGCCCGGCGCGACGACGCCCCCGTCTCAGCCGGCGAAGTCGTGCGCGCCGATCCGCACCTTGCGCAGCAGCTCGAACAGCTGCTCGTGCTCGCTGGCGCTGAGCATCCCGAGGCCGAAGCGCGCCTCCACCAGGTCCGCGGTCGCCGCCTCCATGGCGTCCTTGCCGGCGGGGGTGATGACCGCCAGGGTGCCCCGGCCGTCCTGCGGGTTCGGCACCCGCTCCACGAAGCCCTGGGCGGCCAGCCGCTGGACGATGTTGGTCGCGCTGGTCGGGTGCACCATCAGCCGCTGACCGATCTTGCCCATGCTGAGCCGGCCCTCGCGGCTGAAGGCGAGCAGGACGAGCGCCTCGTAGCGCGCGAAGGTCAGGCCGTGGCGCGCGACGAGCGTGTCGAAGTCGGTGATGAGCAGCTGCTGCACCCGCATGATCGAGGTCGCGCTGGCCATCGCGAGCGGCTGGCTGCTCCGCCCCCACCGCTGGGTCCACAGCTGGGCGGCCCGGGTGATGGGGTCGAACGGCAGGCGGATCGGCTTCGGCACCGGCTCAGGCTAGCCGCGCGGCAGCCGCACGGCCTCGAGCTGTCCATCGTCGAGCCGGACCTCGCCGTCGGCGCGCTCCGCCGCCTCGGGGTCGTGGGTGGCCATGAGGACGATGGCACCGCGCTCGGCCTCCCGGCGCAGCAGGCCCAGCACCAGCTCGCGGTTGTCGTGGTCCAGCTCGGAGGTCGGCTCGTCGGCGAGCAGCACCCTGCCCCGCAGCGCCAGCCCGCGGGCGACCGCCACCCGCTGCTGCTGGCCGCCGCTGAGCTCCTCCGCGAGGTGGGTCGCCGACTCCTCGAGCCCCACCGCGGCGAGGGCCGCGTCAGCCCGCCGCCGGGCCTCGTCCGGGCGGACGCCGCGGGCGAGCAGCGGCAGGGCGACGTTCTCGCGGGCCGAGAGCAGCACAGCCAGCGCGCTGCCCTGCGGGATCACCTCGATGCCCAGCGCCACCGCCCCGGTCCGGTCGCTGACGACGTCCTCACCGAGGGTGACGGAGCCCTCCGCGGCCACGGCACCGGCGACGGCCCACAGCAGCGACGACTTGCCGGCGCCGCTGTGACCGGTGACCGCGATCAGCTCTCCGGCGTAGGCCGTGAGCCCCACGGCGTCGACGGCGACCTCGTCGCCGTAGCGCACGGTGACGCCGGCGAGTGCCAGTGGCGGGACGTCCTGGGCCGCCAGGTCGAGCTCATCCACGGCTCGCATCTCCGTTCTCCGACTTGAGGGTCCACACGCCGTCGACCTCGTGCACCCGGACCAGCGCCCCGGGAGGGAAGGCCCCCACCGCGGCGGGTGGGAGCGGCAGCGAACCGTCCGCCGCCACCACGGCATACTCCTCCCCCGCCCGGCCCTCGCCACCGACGCGGCCGTCGCGGATCGTGACCGTGCGCGGCAGCCGCGCCGCCACCTCGGGGTCGTGGGTGACCACGACGATGGTGGTGCCCCACTCCTCGTTCACCCGCGCCAGAGCCGCCAGCACCGTGTCGCGCGAGGTGTGGTGCAGCTGGCTCGTCGGCTCGTCGCCGAGGAGCAGGCCCGGGCGGCTGGCCAGAGCCACCGCGAGCGCCGCGAGCTGCAGCTGCCCGGGGGCCAGCGACGCCAGCGGTCGCCGACCCCGGTCGCCCAGCCCGACGAGGTCGAGCACCTCGCGCGCAGGCGGCACGTCGCGCCCAGCCCGGCGTGCCGTGTGCTGGGCGAACTCGACGTTCTGGTGCGGGGTGAGGTAGGGCAACAGGTTGCGCGAGGCGCCCTGCAGGACGAGGCCGACCTCTGCAGCGCGGAAGGCGTCGAGCTCCGCCTCCGTCATCGTCGACAGCTCGTGGTCGCCGACCTGCACCCGGCCGGCGCTCGGGCGCATCAGGCCCCCGAACAGCGTCAGGAGGGTGGACTTGCCTGCCCCTGAGGGCCCGAGCAGGCCCACCATCTCGCCCGACCCGACGACGAGGTCGACACCCGAGAGCGCGGCGACGTCGTGGCCCTCCGCGCGGTAGATGTGCACCAGGCCGCGGGTGCTCACGACCAGGCCGCCGGCGCTCACAGGGACTCCCTCACCCGGTTGAGCGCGATCGCCCGCCCGGCCGCCACCGCGACGGCGGCACCGACGAGGGCGAGCACCGCCCCGGCGGCCGCCGCCGCGAGGGCGACCGCGGGCAGCGACGGCGCGAGCTGGAGCCGCGGCAGCGCGGCTGGGCTGTCGAAGAGGGGAACCAGCGGCATGGCGACCAGCGCGGTCACCACCCCGCAGGCCGCACCGACAGCGGACCCGACGAGCACCAGCAGCACCTGCTCGCGGACCAGGGCGCGCCGCAGCGTGCCCAGCGGGACGCCCGCGAGGTGCAGGGCGGCCATGTCCCGGGTGACGACGCGCCAGCCCGTGACGGTCATGACGACGAGGACCAGCGCCGCGAGCAGCACGGCCATCGCGCCGGTGAACCCCGCCAGCCGCAGGCCCCAGCCCGCGGCGGACTCGTCGAACCGGGCCTGCGCCTCGGCAGCGGTGTGCCGGCTCAGCACCCCGATCCCCGCCCCGGCCAGCCCCTTCGCCACCGTGTCGGCGAGCGCCGGCGAGTCGTCGGCGAGCCACACCGACATCGTGGCGCCGTCGGGCAGGGTGCCCCCGAGCCTGGCGAGCGTCTCGAAGTCGACCAGGACACCCTTGCCGCCGAGCTGGGGCAACGCCTCGACCCGCTGCGTGGCCCGCACCGCGACCTGGCCGCCGTTGACGCCGACGGCCGGGAACGACTGGGCCGTGCCGCCGGGCGGGACGTCCCCCGCGAGGACGCCCGGCAGCGTGGCGGGGACGTCGGCGTGGGCGAGCCGGCCCACGAAGCCCGAGTTGACGACGTCGAGCGCCAGCGTGTCGGCCGGCGCCGGCGACACCACCCGGAGCACGTCGGTGGACTCGGGCGTGGGCGGCGCGAACGGCAGCCAGTGTGAGGGGTCGCTGAGCCCGAGGGGCCGGCCGTCGACGCCCAGCCCGACGAGGGTGAGCGTGCCGCGCACCTCGGGGGTGAAGTCGTCGACCTTGCGGAACTCCAACGCGTCCAGGCGGCAGCCCTGGGGGCAGAGCAGCGGAGCCGACAGGTCCACCTCACCCTTGCCCGCGAGGGGGACGGCGGCGAGCGTCCTCGTCAGGCGCTGACCATCGGGCATGGTCACCGAGAGCCTCAGCTCGGACGCCGCGGCGGGCGGCAGCCCGGCGTTCCCGGTGGTGGGCTGCCCGGACTGGCCGGGCGCGGCGGCGCTCGGCGTCCGCTCGCCCGCCAGGGTCAGGTCCCACGCCAGCCGGCCGGTCACCGACGTGCCCTCCATCTGCACCGGCTCGACCGCCGGGGGCTGCAGGGCCCGCAGGCGCAGACTCCCACCTGCTGGGGAGTACGCCACACGGCCGAAGCCGGCCGGATCGACCGCCATGGTGGCCGTCGCCTCGCGGTCGCGGGGGCGCACGACCGCGACGGGCGTGGCGCGTTCGCCGGCGGGGTCGATGGCGCGCACGGTGTCGAGGAGCTGGCCGGGGTTGCGGCTGTCGGTGAGCATGACCGCCGGCGCGCCGGTCTCGAGCTCCGCGCGGGCGGCGCGGTTGCGGTCGGCGACGACGAGGGCGTTGGTGGCGAACACGGTGAGTGCGGTCGCGACGCTGACGACGGTGACGATGTTGCGCATCGCCGGCCGGCGCTCGACCCCGAACGCGGTCAGCGCCGGGCCGACCCGACCTCGGGACAGGGCGGCCCGCCCGCTCGCGCCCGCCAGCAGCACCGCCAGGCGCGAGGCCAGCAGCCCCGCAGCGAGGGCGATGAGCGTCGGCGTGGCCAGGGCGAGCGGACCGTCGAGGGTGCCGGTGGCGAGCCCGATGAGCCCGAACACCGCCAGGGCCACCACCAGGAGGTCGACGACTCCGACACCCCGCCGCTCGGCGGGAGCCACCCGCCGGAGCAGGGCCGAGACGCTCTGTCGCCGGACCGGGCGTGCGGCCACCCAGATCGCCAGGACGCAGACCGCCGCCGCCGCGGCGACCGCGACGACCGTCAGGGCCGGGACCTCGAACGGCACGCCCGCGGGCAGCACGGCGCGACGGGCGAGCTCCGACATCGCGACCGCGAGCGCCAGCCCGAGCGGCAGGCCCAGCGCGACGGTGAGGCCGAGCTCACCCATGACGAGGCGACCGGCCGCGTCGCGGCTGCGCCCGCGCAGGCGGGCGAGGGCGAGCTCGGGGCGGCGCTGCTCGACCGCGGCCTGCGCCACGAGCAGCAGGATGGCGGCGGCGAGGAGGCCGAGCTGCGCCATGAGCAGCGGCACGATGACCCTGACCTGCCCCTGCCCGTTGCGGACCTGCTCCACCAGCGTCGGCAGGGGGCTCTCGACGAGGGCGCCGTTCACCCCCTGACCCGCCGGGCGCGTGCTGGGCGCGCTCAGCGCAGCGGACACCTCGGCGAGGGTGTCGACAGTGACGAGGTTGCGGCGCAGCGGGTAGGTCATGCTGACCTGCGCCTGTGGCCACGCGTTGGTGAAGGTCGCCTCGGGGGTCACCCAGGTGTCGAGCGCCGGCACGATGTCCAGGCCCCTGCTCACCGTGGTGCCGGACTTGCCGTCGACCTGGGTGCGCATCCAGTAGCCCTCGTCCGGGAGGACCTCGTAGGCCCCGACGACCGTCAGACGGACCGGGGCGGAACCGTCGGGCGCCCCCACCACGGGGGTGTCGAAGCTCTGACCGGCGCGCCAGGACCAGGCGGCGAGGTCCTTCGCGGAGACGAGGACCTCGCCCGCCTCACCCGGGCACCGCCCCGTCGTGATGCGCAGGTGCTCGCAGGCGCCCGTCCTGGCCATGATCTCGCCCGGAGAGGGAGCGAGCCCGGCCCGCGGGACCACGGCCATGGCGCCGTGCACCATGCCGATCCCCGGCTCGTGCAGGGCGCGCAGCGCCGCGGGCACGTTCGGCTCCAGGCCGGCGCTGACGAGCTCGGGGTTGGTCGCGCTGCGACCGGAGCGGACCGTCAGCGCGGTGTCGGCCGGTGCGGCCTCGTCGATGACGGTGCGGACCAGCGCCTGCTCGAGCCCGCGCTCATAGAGGGGAGCGAACGCGGCGCACGCGGTGATCAGCGCGGCGAGGAGGACGAGCACGGCGGCCTGCGCCCGGCGGTACCGGATGGCAGCCCACATGCAGTTGTCCTTCCGGTCGGCCCCCTCGAGCATTCGCACCCTAACCCGAGGGCCGCCGATGGCAGAGCACGTTCGGGCAACGATCGCCGGGCAGCGCTGCGCGGCAGAGGCGCCGGGTGGCGCTGCGCGGCAGGGGTGCCGCGCCTCAGGGCCTCTGGTCGAGGGCGGCCTCGAGGCGCTCGACCTTCGCGGTCAGCTGCCCCTCGTGGCCCGGCCGGATGTCGGCCTTGAGCACCAGCGAGACCCGCGGGCCGTGGGCTGCGACCGCCTCGACGGCCTGCTTCACCACGGCCATGCACTCGTCCCACTCCCCCTCGATCGTGGTGAACATCGAGTCGGTCCGGTTGGGCAGCCCGGAGTCCCGCACCACGCGCACGGCGGCGGCGACGGCCTCACTGACCGATCCGGTGGCGTCGGCGGCGGACGGGGCGACGGAGAAGGCGACGAGCATGCCCACACCGTATGCCGCGACGCCGACCGCCCTGCGCCGGCCCCGGCCGTCGGCGACGTCGCCGCGGCGCTGCCGCCGGGCTACCCCTGCGCCAAGTGGCGCTGGAAGGCCATCAGGGCCTCGACCTTGCGAAAGCCGAGGGCGACGTTGACGCCGACCATGTGGGCGTTCTGCTCGGCGTTGCAGGTCTGCACCCGGCGCGCCTCCGGGGCCAGCCGCGCCAGCTCCTGCAGCCCGCGGACCTTGACCGCCATCCCGAGCCGGTGGCCGCGGTGCTCGCGGCGCACGAGGGTGCCCCACTGCATGACGTCGTCGGGGTCGTCGGCGGAGACGACGAGGTCGTTGTAGGCGACCACCTCGCCCGTGGGCGCGACCGCGACGGTGTGGAGCATGGTCCGACCCTGCGCCCGGAGCCGGTCGAGCTCCTCGGCGTAGGTCTGCGGCGTCAGCGACTCGGCCTCGAAGTCGATCTCGCCGGTCGGGGCGTCGACGGCGAGCTGGTTCCAGCAGTCGCAGTAGGACGCCCGCAGGTGTTCCGGCAGGCCGCCCGGGTGCGACTCCACGCGGTAGCCCTCGTGGTGGGGGGCCGCCCCCGACGCGAGCTCGGCGAGCTGCGCCGGGTCGAGCGGCAGGTCGAGGATGCGGCGGATCTCGGTGTTGGCGTGGGTGAAGCCGTGCCGCTGCAGGAACCGGACGTGACCGTGCGTCTCGCGTTCGCCGTCCGGCACGTGGGTCTCGAACAGCACGGTGGCACGCCCCTCCTCGCGGGTGCGCTCGACGACCCGCGCCAGCAGGGCGCTGCCGGCGCCCCGGCCGCGCAGCGCCGGGTCGACGTCGAGCTCGGCCCAGGTGAAAGCGGTGTTGTCGAGCAGCGGGAACCACACCAGCGAGGCTCCGGCCACCAGGCCGTCCACCTCCGCGACGAACGCCTCGAGGCGCTCCAGGGTGCTCGGGGTGCGCAGCTGCACGGTCAGCTCGCGCAGCGACCAGACCTTGGCCCACGGGCGCTCGTGCCGGCTGGACGCCGTCAGGGCGGCGTGGACCGCGGCCAGCTCGGCGTCGTCGTCGACGGCCAGCGGCCGCACGGTCACGGTCGCGACAGGTGCGCCCGCGGCGGTGCTCGCGTCGTGGCGGGTGGTGGTGGCGCTCATGGGACGAGTGTCGGGCGCGGAGCGGGCGCGCCTCAACGGGTTTTCGGGTCAGCGGGGGTCGGTGGAGAGCCGGCTCATCACCACGGCGTCGACGAACGCCCCGTCGAAGCGCAGGGCGTCGCGCCGCACCCCCTCGACGACGAATCCCGCCTTCTCGTAGGCGCGCCGGGCCCGTGGGTTGAAGGCGTAGACCTCGAGGCCCACGCGGTGCAACCCAAGCGCGTCGTGCGCGTGGTCGACCACGAGCCGGGTCGCCTCGGTGCCGAGCCCACGGCCGCGCCCGGCGGGGCCGAGGAGGATGCGGAAGTTGCAGGCGAGGTTCTCCGGCTCCCACTCGTTGAGCACCACCTCACCGACGCACTCCCCCGTGCGACGGTCGACGACGGCGAGGTCGAGGCGGTCGTCCTGCTCGTTCCGGGTGGAGTACCAGCGGCGCAGCACCTCCGGGTCGTGCGGCTGGCCGAGCACCGCCGTGCTGTGCACGCTCCCGGTCAGGCGGCCCACCTCGGGGTCCGCGATGGCCGCGGCCATGGCCGGGAGGTCGCCGTCCTCGAACGGCCGGAGCAGCACCAGCTCCCCGGCCAGGGTGGGCTTGTCGGCGAAGGTCGCGGTCGGCGCACGCATGTGGCCGAGGCTAGTCCGCCCGGGCGGTCAGTCGTCGTTGCTGCCGCCACCGCCGCCGGCGTTGCGTTCCTGGTCGATGAGGAGGCTGCCGTCCGGGGCCTGCACGAACGAGTACTCCTTGCGCTCGGTGCTCCGGTCGCCGCCCTGCTTCTGGTAGACCAGCGTCACCGTCGCCGAGAGCCCTTCGCCGTCGCCCTTGAGGTTGCGCACGTCGACGGACTCGATGCCGCTCCAGAACTCCTCGTAGCCGTCGCGGCCCCCCGCGTCATCCTGCATCCGGGGGCTCAGCTGCTCCCAGGTCTTGTCCCTGTCCTGGGTGACGTCGCTGAAGTAGCCGCGGACGAACTGCTCGACGTCCTCGTCGGACACCTGGGCGGGCTCGCTCGTGGTGCTGGTCGAGGTCTGCGGCTCCGAGGTGGTCGGCTCGCTGGTCGTCGTGGGGGACTGCTCCGCGCTGGTGGTGGCCGGAGTCGTGGCGGGCGTCGTCTGCGGCGGGTTCGCGGTGCCGCCCCCCTCGCCGCCCATCTGGCTGAAGGCGTAGGCCCCGCCCAGCGCGAGGACGAGCAGGGCCACCAGGAGCGCGGGGAGCCACCTGCGCGACCGGCGGTCGTCCTCGTCAGCCGCCGGGGCGGGGGCAGGGGTCGCCGGCGGTGTGGGCTCGCGGTGTGCCGCGGTGGCGCCGGTCGCGCCCGGCGCGGGCATGGCCCGGGTCGGCTCCTGCATGGTGGGCAGGAGCTCGGTCGCGGCGGCGCCGGCAGCCGCGCCGGCGGCAGCAGCCCCGAGAGGCATGGTCAAGGCGCCGGTGGCGATCCGGCCGAGCCGCTCCGCGGCCGTCGCCATGTCCCAGCGCTGCGACCGGTCGGTGCTCATCATCGCGGCGATGGCGCCCCCGAGGGGCCCGGCGTGCTCCATCGGGTCGGGCTCCCGGGTGGCGATCGCCTGCAGGGTCGCGATCGGGTTGGTCTGGGAGGGGTACGGCGCGCGGCCCTCCACCGCGGCATACAGGGTCGCGCCCAGCGCCCAGACGTCGGACGCCGCACTCGGGTCCTCCCCCCGGGCCAGCTCGGGCGAGAGGTAGCCGGGGGTGCCGGTGACGAACCCGGTCTGGGTGAGCGCGTCGTCGCCGTGGCCGCGGGCGATGCCGAAGTCGCTGATCTTGGGGCGGCCGTGCCGGTCGAGGAGGACGTTGCCGGGCTTGATGTCGCGGTGGATGATGCCGCGCTCGTGGGCCCTGGTCAGGGCTGAGGCGAGCTGTGCGCCGATGGAGGCGACGGCCGCGGGCTCGAGCCTGCCCTCGCGGGCCACGCGGTCGGCGAGGGTCTCCCCCTCCACGTACTCCATGACCAGCCAGGGGCGGCCGCCGTGGTCGACCACGTCGTAGACGGCGACCGCGTTGGGGTGGTTCAGGGCCGCGGCGGCGCGTGCCTCGCGCATCGCGCGGCGGGTCTCGTTGGCCGGCTCACCGGGGAAGTCGCCGATCTGCTTGACGGCGACGTCGCGCCCGAGCACGCTGTCGCGGCACAGCCACACCGTGCCCATGCCACCTCGCCCGATGGCGCGCACCACGTCGTAGCGGTCCGCAATTCGCTGCGGGTCCATGAAGTCCTTTCCGTCGCTCGGCCGCCGACCACCCTACGGTGAATCGACGGCGGGGTTCACCCCCGAGGCTGTCCGGACAGCGGCCGGGACGTGCTCAGGCGAGGGCGGAGACCACCTGGTCGGCCGCGGCATACGGGTCGGTCTTGCCGTCCACCACGTCCGCGGCGAGGTCGTCGACGCCGTTGCCGTGGCGCAGGTCACCCATGCGGGCCCGCAGCTGCTGCAGCGCGATGGACTCGATCTCGTCCCCGGCGCGGCGCACGCGGCGCTCACGCAGGGTGCCGGAGTGCTCCATCCACCCGACGTGCTTGTCGAGTGCCTCCATGACCTCTCCGATGCCCTCGCCCTTGGCGGCCACGGTCTTGATGACCGGGGGGCGCCACAGGCCGGGCTCGGTGCGATCGCCGAGGGAGATCATGTGGCGGATGTCACGGACGGTCGCGTCGGCGCCCTCGCGGTCGGCCTTGTTGACCACGAAGACGTCGCCGATCTCGAGGATGCCAGCCTTGGCGGCCTGGATGCCGTCGCCCATGCCGGGCGCCAGCAGCACGAGTGTGGTGTCGGCGAGGCCGGCGATCTCGACCTCGGACTGGCCGACCCCGACGGTCTCGACGAGGACCACGTCGCAGCCGGCGGCGTCGAGCACGCGCAGCGCCTGTGGGGTGGTCCACGACAGCCCGCCGAGGTGGCCTCGGGAGGCCATCGAGCGGATGTAGACCTCGGGGTCGAGGGCGTGGTCCTGCATGCGGACCCGGTCGCCGAGCAGGGCGCCGCCGGAGAACGGCGAGGACGGGTCGACCGCGAGGACACCGACCCGCTGGCCGCGCTCGCGGAACGCCCCGACCAGCGCGTTCGTGGTCGTGGACTTGCCGACGCCGGGCGAGCCGGTGATCCCGACGATGTGGGCCGTGCCGCTGTGCGGTGCCAGCGCAGCCATGACCTCGCGCAGCGCCGGGTGGCCGTCCTCGACGAGCGAGATCAGCCGGGCGACGGCCCGGGGCGAGCCCTCCCTGGCCGACGCGACCAGGGAGGGGACGTCGACGGAGCGAGTGGCCAAGGTCAGCCGTTCCGGGCCGGCACGCGCACGATCAGCGCATCGCCCTGGCCGCCGCCACCACAGAGGGCGGCCGCGCCGACGCCGCCGCCGCGGCGCTGCAGCTCGAGCGCGAGGTGCAGGGCGATCCGGGCACCGGACATGCCGATCGGGTGGCCGAGCGCGATCGCACCGCCGTTGACGTTGACCTTGTCGAGGTCGAGCCCGAGCTCCTTGGCAGAGGCGAGGCCGACCGCCGCGAAGGCCTCGTTGATCTCGACGAGGTCGAGGTCGGCGGGGCTGATGCCCTCCTTCGCGCAGGCCTTCTCGATGGCGCGCGCCGGCTGCTGCTGCAGGCAGGAGTCGGGACCGGCGACGATGCCGTGGGCGCCGATCTCGGCGAGCCAGGTCAGGCCGAGCTCCTCAGCCTTCGCCCTGCTCATGACGACGACGGCGGCGGCGCCGTCGGAGATCTGGGAGGCCGAGCCGGCGGTGATCGTGCCGTCCTTGGCGAACGCCGGGCGCAGCTTGCCGAGCGAGTCGGTCGTGGTGTCGGCCCGGATGCCCTCGTCGCTCCTGAACTCGACGGGGTCGCCCTTGCGCTGCGGGATGGACACGGGGACGACCTCGTCGTCGAACAGGCCGTCCTTCCACGCCTTGGCAGCGAGCTGGTGGCTGCGTGCCGAGAACTCGTCCTGCTCCTCGCGGGTGAAGGCGAGCTCGCCGGTGTTGGCGCCCTCGGTCAGCGCGCCCATCGCCTGGTCGGTGAAGGCGTCCCAGAGACCGTCGTGGGCCATGTGGTCGCGCACCGTCACGTCGCCGTACTTGTAGCCCTCACGGGACTTCTCGAGCAGGTGGGGCGCGTTCGTCATCGACTCCTGGCCACCGGCGACGACGATGTCGTACTCACCCGCGCGGATCATCTGGTCGGCCATGGCGATGGCGTCGATCCCGGAGAGGCACACCTTGTTGATGGTCAGCGCAGGGACGCTCATCGGGATGCCGGCCTTGACCGCGGCCTGGCGGGCGGGGATCTGCCCGGCGCCGGCCTGAAGCACCTGGCCCATGATCACGTAGTCGACCTGGTCGGGGCTGACCCCGGCCTTCTCGAGGGCGCCCTTGATGGCGAACCCGCCGAGGTCGGCGCCGGAGAAGCCCTTGAGCGAGCCGAGCAGGCGACCCATCGGGGTGCGTGCGCCCGCGACGATCACTGAGGTGGGACGGTCAGACATGGGATGAGCCTCCAGCGCCGTTGGTCGAGATTCCTCTCGCAACTCTAGCCGTGGCACATCGGCCGTTGGTTGTGGCCCTCACCACCTCCGAGCCGTCCCCCTGCGGCAGCACACCGGTATGCCGGGTGGCCGGCGAACGCACCGGTGGCCACCCCCTGCGGGGATGGCCACCGCGGGCGCAGTCGGCGTCAGGTCAGGTCGAACACCAGGCGGGCGGGCACCTTGCCGGCCAGCACTTCCTCGAAGCAGTCGTTGAC
>NZ_DATBMI010000091.1:0-16961 GCF_036554925.1 Pedococcus sp. | reverse complement strand
TGGTCGCCACCCACCACATGATAGCCGTGATGATGTCGCAGCAGCTGCTCGTCCGGGGCCTGGCCGAGCACGACGAGGTCAACGACCTCGTCGTCCATCCGAGACGAGCAGCACGCCGGGATCATCCAGATGCGCCGCTGGCTCGGCGACTGGTTCGACGCCGCGATGGTTGGCATGGGTCCGTGGATGACGAGGTGATGCGGCGCCTGGCCGTCACTCCCTACGTTTGACCCTGTGCAGAGCCCACCTGGTGACCTCACCGACGATGCGGTGGCCCTCGCCGTGTCCGAGGGTTGGGGCGTCCGGGCGGTCACGGCGACCTACCTTCCCGTGGGGTACGGCAGCCACCACTGGAGCGTGGACGACGCGGCGGGCGGGCGCTGGTTCGCTTCGGTCGACGTGGTCCCGACGGGCGAGCCGGGTGCTCTCGTCCCTGCACTCGGTGTAGCCGTGGCGGCTCGTGACTGCGGCCTCTCCTTCGTGGTGGCCCCGCGGCGGACGCGCGACGGGACGCTGGTGCGCCGGCTCCCCGGGGGCTACGCGATCGCGCTGTACCCCTTTGTGCATGGCCGATCGGGAGGTTTCGGCGACGGCCTGAGCCCGGTGGAGGCAGCGGAGCTCGTCGGTATGCTGCGCTCCCTCCACGAGCTGTCGCCCAGCGTGTGCGACAGCACCTGGGGCCCTGTCGGCGTCGAGACGTTCGAGGTGGAGGGTCGGGGACGGCTGCAGAGCGCACTCGGCGAGGCCGGCGAGGGGGTGTGGAGCGGACCCTACGGCGAGCGTCTTCGCCGCCTCGTCGCACGGCACGCCGAGGATGTGGCCAGGGCATGGCGCAGGTATGACGGACTCGTGGCGGGAGCGAGGTCGCGGACGGAGGACCTCGTCCTGACCCACGGGGAACCGCACCCCGGCAACCTCATCCGGACGCCGCAGGGCCCCGTTCTGGTCGACTGGGAGACCGCCCTGCTCGCACCTCCGGAGCGGGACCTCTGGCTGCTCCACACCCGGACCGACGGGAGGGCCTCAGGCGAGTACACCACCCTGACGGGCAGACCGCTCCGAGCCGAGCTGCTCACGGCCTACCAGCTCGCCTGGTGGCTGGCCGACGTCGCCGTCTTCGTCGAGCTGCTCCGTCACGCGGCCGAGGAGACCGCCGACACGTCCTGGTCCTGGGAGGCGCTGGAAGCCACCCTCGAGGCCCTCGCGTCCTCGCCCCCACGCTAGGACGGAGCCCGTCCGCCGACGCCAGCAGTGACTCTCCGGCCGGCGTCTGGCAGCCTGACCTCATGGAGCCGAGCGAGCAGGCTCGGGCGGCGCGGCGGCACCTGGTGCTGTTTCCGGGGTTCTGGGTCGTCGCAGCCGTCGGCTACGCCCTGCTGCTCGTCACCGCCGGCGCGGGCAGCGGCTGGCCGGCCCACGCGGTGCAGGCGCTCGGGCCGCTGATGCTGCTGCTGGCCGTGCGGGACATGACCACCACCCGCGCCAGGGAGCCGTGGACCGGCGATCCCTCCTCCGTGTCCTGGCTTCTTGCCCTGACGCTGCTCATGCCCACCACGCTCGTGGCGATGGTGCTGCTGGTCGCCACGGTGTGAGTGGCGCGGACGGGCTCATCACTCCCCCGTGGCGGTGACGGCAGCAGGCGGCAGCAGGCCGGGGTCCGCGGGCTCCCACGAGGCCGGGTCCGGCCCCAGTGCCGCCAGCGCGTGGATCTGCTCGACACTCCACGGGGACAACGCTCGACGACCGGCGAGAACGTCCGCGGCCAGCACCGGCCACGGCACCCAGGCGGTCTCGGCCACCTCCGACGGTTCCGGCGACAGGGGTCGGCCCCGGTCGACCCACCCGGCGAAGACCGGGCACATCTCGTTCTCGACCACCCCGCCCATCTCGGCGCGGTACGCGAAGCGAGGCAGCACGAGCCGCAGGCCCGTCACGGCGGCGCCCAGCTCGCTCCCGGCGCGACGAACCACCGCGTCGTACATCCGCTCCCCGGGCGCCGGGTGGCCGCACACCGAGTTGGTCCACAGGCCGGGGAACGTCGCCTTGTCGTCCGCCCGACGCGTCAGCAGCAGCTCGCCACCGTCCGAGAACAGGTAGAGGGAGAAGGCCAGGTGCAGAGGCGTATCCCCGTGGTGCACTTCGCTCTTCGGCGCGGTCCCGACCGCCCGGCCGGCGGCGTCGAGCAGCACCACGGACTCGACGCTCACTGAGGCCGTCCCAGCTCGTTCACCGCGGCGCGGAACACCGCAGGCAGCGCCACCGCCGCCGGAACGACGGCCCTCCGGGCCCATGCCGGACGCGTGGCCTGCACCAGCGCGTGCGTCAGCACGGCATACCGCCTGCTGACCCGGCGCCACTCCCGCTCGTAGCCCGCTGGGCGGTCTGCGGCCACGGCTGCCACCGCAGCCCGGGCCTGGGCCAGGCCGAGTGAGATCCCTTCTCCTGTCAGGGCATCGACGTAGCCGCCGGCGTCGCCCACGAGCAGCACCCGGCCCGTGACCCGCCGTGCCGCCCGCTGCCGCAGCGGGCCGGCCCCGCGCACCCCGGTGGCTGCCGGTGCGCCGGCCAGCCGCTCCTGCAGGATCGGGAAGTCGGCGAGCTGCTCGGCGAAGGGCACACGGCGGGTGCTGAGCACCGCCACACCGACGAGGCCGTCCGCGACGGGAGTCACGTACGCCTCGCCGTGACACCCCCAGTGCACCTCCACGTGGCTGCCCCACGGCGGTATGCCGTAGTGGCGGCGCTGCCCGAACCGCTGCGGACCGCGGACGGTGGCCTGCAGCCCGAGCGCCCGGCGGATCGGCGAGTGCAGCCCGTCCGCCGCGAGCAGGTAGCGGCCGCTGAGGTCAGGGCCCGCGTTGCGGCCGCTCTCACGGGTCTGCACCACCACCCCCTCACCGGTCTGTGTGAGCTCGTCCGCGGCCAACGGCAGCACCTCTCCCCCCGCCCTCGCCAGCGCCGCGCGAAGGAGCTCGTGCAGAGTGGTCCGGCGCACCCCACGGCCCGGGCCGTCGGCGAAGTCGGCCTCCGCCAGGCGCCCGCCTGACACGTACCGGATCCCCACCAGGTCGCGCCCTGTCGCCTCGACCCCCAGCCCGGCCAGCGCCTGGACGCCGCCAGGCATGAGCCCTTCGCCGCAGGCCTTGTCGACCACGCCCGCCCGCGGTTCGAGGACGACGGCGGACAGTCCTGACCGCACGGCATACAGCGCGGCCGCCAGGCCCACGGGCCCCCCGCCGACCACCACGACGTCGTGCGCGGCCGCCGTCACCGCGGTCCCCACCTCATCGGCGCTCCCGACCCAGCACACCCTCGTCGTCGCGGGGCGCCATGACGGTGGCGAGGGCCCGCTCCTCGACGCGGACCCGGACGGTGAGGAGCGCCGCGTTGAGCAGGGTGAAGGTGGCCGCGGTCGCCCACGCCGAGTGCACGAGGGGCAGCGCGAGGCCCTCGACCACGACGGCGACGTAGTTGGGGTGCCGCAGCCAGCGGTACGGCCCGCGACGGACCAGGGCCAGGCCGGGCACGACGATCACGCGGGTGTTCCACTGCTGCCCCAGCGTCGCGATGCACCACCAGCGCAGGGCCTGCGAGGCGACGACGAGGGTGAGCATCAGCCACCCGAGGGCTGGCACGAACGGCCGGTCGAAGAGCCACACCTCGGCCAGCGCCCCCGCCAGCAGCCCGCTGTGCAGGACCACCATGGCGGGGTAGTGCGCGCGACCGAACTCCACGCCGCCGCGCGAGAACGCCCATGCCGCATGCCTCTTCGACACGACCAGCTCGGCGATCCGCTCAACACCCACCGCCAGCACGAGGCCGGTGAACCACAGCTCGGACGTCGCCACGTCGGTCACCTAGGCCTGCAGGAGGACGAGCTCGAGGCAGAAGCCGGGGCCCATCGCCATGAGGACGCCGTGGGTTCCGGGCGCCGGTGGGTGGTCGCGCAGCGTGTCCGCGAGGACGTGCAGAACGGATGCGGACGAGAGGTTGCCGATGCGGTCGAGCGAGCGCCACGTCACGCCGAGCGCCTCACGGTCCACCTCGAGCGCCTCCGCCATCGCCTCGAGCACCTTCGGGCCGCCGGGGTGGGCGACCCACCAGCCGATGTCGTCGCGGGTCAGCCCGTGGCCAGCCAGGAAGCGGTCGACGTCGTCGCGCAGGTTCGCGCGCACCAGGTCGGGCACCTCCACACCCAGCACGATCCGCAGACCCGTCGCGCCGACGTCCCAGCCCATGGCGCGCTCGCTGTCGGGGTAGAGCCGGCTGCGGGTCGCCAGCACCCGCGGGAACACTCGGTCGCCGCCGCGTCCGCTACCCACCATCACCACGGCGGCCGCGCCGTCGCCGAAGAGTCCGCTGGCCACGAGGTTGGCCACCGACGTGTCGTCGCGCTGCACGGTCAGGCTGCACAGCTCCACCGACAGGAGCACGGCGACACCGTCGGGGTGCCCGAGGAGGTGGTCGTGGACGCGGGCCACCCCGGCGGCCCCGGCCACACAGCCCAGCCCGACCAGTGGCACCCGTTTCACGTCCTCGCGAAGGCCGATGAGGGCCGCGATGCGAGCGTCCAGCGATGGCACTGCCAGCCCGGTGACGGTGGTCGAGACGATCAGGTCGACGTCCGCGACGGTCAGCGAGGCGGCCTCGAGGGCCTCCTCGACCGCCCTGGCCCCGAGGGCGACGGCGACACGGATGAACTCGTCGTTCGCCTCACCGAAGTCCGTCAGGGCGGCATACCGCTCCAGGGGCAGGGCAAGGTGACGGTGGCTGACCCCCGCGTTGCCGTGCAGGCGCTCGAGGAGGCTGCGGTTGACGCCATGCGACCCCAGGACCTCGGCGAACGCCTCCGTGACCTCCGCCTGGGCGTAGCGGTGAGCAGGAAGGGCGCCGGAGACGGCGGCAAGGTGACTCACCCGGCCACCCTAGGCACAAACACCCGATGGTGGCGGGCGTATGACGCGTGGCGCGCCCTGCCCGTACGCTCGGCCCGTGGCCACCGCGACTGCCCTCGGCGCCCTGCTGCGGGCCAGCCATCCCGGGCCCACCGTGGCCGTCACCGCCCTCACCGCCCTGCTCGGTGTGGGGGCGGGGCACAGCCTGCGGACGGGTGCGCTGGTCACCGCGGCCGTCGCGGCGGGCCAGCTCACCATCGGGTGGTCCAACGACCTCATCGACGCGGGACGCGACCGCCAGGTCGGCCGCCACGACAAACCGGTCGCACGGGGCGAGGTCTCGGCCCGTGTCGTGCGTTGGGCATGTGGTGTGGCCGGCGTGGTCTGCGTCGGGTTGTCGATCGCCTGCGGACTGGCGTCTGCTGCGGTGCACCTGGCCCTGGGGGTCGCGTCGGGGTGGGGCTACAACCTCGGCCTCAAGCGCACGCTGTGGTCCGCAGTGCCGTATGCCGTGGCGTTCGGATCGCTTCCCGCCGTGGTCAGCCTTGCGCTGCCCGAGCACCGGCTGCCGCCGGCGTGGATGGTCGCCGCCGGCGCCCTCCTCGGAGTGGGCGCCCACCTGCTGAACGCCCTGCCGGACCTCAGCGACGACCTCGAGACCGGGGTGCGAGGGCTTCCCCACCGAATCGGTGCGCGACACCTGCGATGGTCGGCGCCCGTGGTGCTCCTCGCCGCCTCC
This sequence comes from Pedococcus sp., assembly GCF_036554925.1. Lineage (NCBI taxonomy): Bacteria > Bacillati > Actinomycetota > Actinomycetes > Micrococcales > Intrasporangiaceae > Pedococcus > Pedococcus sp. The sequence goes on along the minus strand of NZ_DATBMI010000091.1, from coordinate 11,327 downwards.
GTCGTCACCGTGCTCGGGCCCGCGGCCACCGCCGGCGGGTGGGCGTGGGGGGCACTGCTCCTGTGCCTGGCGCTGTGTGGGGTCGCGGTCGCGGGGAGGGGTCGTGTGCCCTTCGCCGCGGCCGTCGGGATCGCAGCCGTCGACGTGGCCACCCTGGTGCTGCGCTAGACGTCCTGCGCTGGTGACCCTGCTTTAGAAGCCGCCACCGAAGTCCCCGCCGAAGTCGCCGCCACCGAAGTCCCCGCCTCCCCCGAAGTCCCCGCCTCCCCCGAAACCGCCGCCGTAGTCCGAGCCGCCGTAGTCCCCGGCCGCAGTGTCGCCCGCTGCGACCTCGCCGCTCCCTTGGTCAGCCTCCTGCGCCCCCTCGGCGCCCAACCCCTCACCGGTGTCCGCGGCGGTCGGGTCACCCTCGGCCTCGGGAGAGTCGGGGTACCCGCCGAGCAGGCTCTGGGCGATCGCCGAGCCCACGACGACACCGGCGATGCTCCCGAGCATCGAGCCGGCGAAGACTCCGCCCATGCCGACGCCCCCGCGCTGCGCTCCACCGAGAGTCCGCTCCATGAAGCCGGGCTGGCGCATCTCGGCCCGCGTGGCCGCGCGCGCCATGGTGGCCGGGTCGGTGGAGCCGAGCCGCTCCCCCTCGGGGAGCCCACGGCTCAGCTCGCCGAGCACCTGCTCGCGCTGCTCGGGCGACAGGCGCGCGAACGCCTCGCGGTGGACCCGCTCGATCTGGTCCGGGGGCGCGGTCCGCAGCAGGTAGCGGTAGCGCGCGATCGCCCGCTCGTCCTCGCCCTGGCCCCCGGCGCGCGGTGGCGCCGGCGCGTCGCGGGGCGCCACGGGCCCGGTGTACGACTGCGTTCGGGGCTCGCGGCCCAGCAACCGGTCGAGGAATCCCACGGCCCACCTCCAGGTCACGGCGCCGCCACGGCGCACGCCGCCGCACGCGGCACACCCCCAGCATGCGCCACGACGCCGACGAGCGCCTCCGCACTCGGGAGTCCAGGTGCGGCCGGCAGGCGGGGCCATATCGGGCAGGCGGGGCCATGATCGGGCCGTCGTGCCCTTCAACGATGAGGTCCCTCGGCGCAGCATGGGCTCGTGGAGGACACAACCAGCACCGCAGCCCCCGATGTCGCCCCGCTGCTGCCGGGGTCCATCGAGCACTACCTCGCCGTGGACGTGCCCGTGTGCGCGGCCACGGACCGAGCCCGTGAGATCCGCTCCGCGCTGGTCGGGCGCACCCACGAGAGCGTCGCTGACATCGCCGTGTGCCGCGGCCCGAGCTCGTCCCCGCGTCTGCTCGGGCTGCTGCCGGTCGAGCGCCTGCTCGGCGCCGCCGACGACTCGGCCGCGGAGGACCTGATGGACGCCGACCCGCCCGTGGTGGCCCCGGGGCTGAGCCAGGAGAAGGCCGCGTGGAAGGCGGTCCGCCACGGCGAGTCCAGCCTGGCCGTGGTCGACGCCGAAGGGGTGTTCCGCGGGCTCGTCCCGCCCGCCAGGCTCCTGAGTGTCCTCCTCCGCGAGCACGACGAGGACCTCGCCCGGCTCGGTGGCTACATGGCGTCCACCAGCTCGGCCCGCCATGCCACCGAGGAGCCGCTCGGCCGCCGGCTGTGGCACCGCATGCCGTGGCTGCTGGTCGGGCTCGCCGGCTCGGCCGTCGCCGCCTGGGTGGTGGGCGGCTTCGAGTCCCAGATCGAGCAGGACGTCCGGCTCGCCTTCTTCGTGCCCGGCATCGTCTACATGGCGGACGCGGTCGGAACCCAGACGGAGGCCCTCGTGATCCGCGGACTGTCGGTCGGTGTCCCGATAGGCCGGGTCTTCCGCCTCGAGGTCCTGACCGGCCTCGTCGTCGGCGTGCTCCTCGGGCTCACCAGCTTCCCGGCGGTGTGGGCCGTCTTCGGCTCGGCCTCGTTGGCCACCGCGGTCTCCGCGTCGCTGCTCGCGGCCTGCGGGGTGGCCACGATCGTCGCGATGATGCTGCCGTGGGCGATGGACCGCCTCGGCAAGGACCCAGCCTTCGGCAGCGGTCCGCTGGCGACCGTGATCCAGGACGTGCTGTCTCTGGTGATCTACTTCGCGATCGCCACCGCCATCGTCGTCTAGAGCCGACGTCGGCAGGGGGTCGGCCATGGTGGTGGTCTGCAGCGGAGGCGCGAAATCGGACAAATGGCCCGCAACGACGTCACCGAACCGAAAGTCCTTCGAGATTCGTCCGCAAAGAGGCGATATCTCCGGCGCGTCCCCCGCGAATGGCTTTCGCTGGGTCGGCCCATCCTTTACTCTCTCTTTACCATTACTTGGAAAGCGTCTGACCTCGGCGAGAGTCCTTCGCCGGAGGCGGAGCGAGCAGGGGGTCAGTGATGTCGACACTTCGCAGGCGTGTCGGGCGGGTACGCCCAGGGCGCCGCACCACGCACGGAGCGGTCCGGCCGGCCGCGGAGCCACAGTCCCCGGCGCCGACCGGGGTGGTCGAGCCCGAGGCCGTCGAACCAGCCACCGACCACTCCCCCGCCGACGGCGGCGCCGCTGACCTCGACGACGACGGCCTGCGGGTCCAGTCGCGTCGGGCGGGAATGTACCTCGTGACGGACGCGTCCGGCGTCGAGGTCGGGAGGATCCGCGGCGACTACGTGGTCGGCTTCACCACCGAGCACGACGGGCGGATGCGGTGGTTCGAGGACCTCGAGACCGCGCGCCACGCGGTGCTCCAGGAGTACCGGCAGGGTCGGGCGCACTCGGCCTGACGCCGGCTGCCCGGTCAGCGGGCGGGCTCCCCCACCTGGACCTCGAACCACACCGTTGAGCCGTTGGCGCTCGGGTGCGCACCGAACGCGTCACTGACCGATCGGACCAGGCTCAGCCCACGGCCCTGCGTCGCTGCGGCGGCGATGTCGAGAGCTGCCCGCGGCGTGCCGCGGCGTCCCGTGTCGCTGACCGTGACGACCAGTCGCGGACCGTTGAGCTCGAGGGTGACCCTGGCCTCGGTGCCGGCGTGCAGGACGGCGTTGGTGACCAGCTCGGAAAGCCCCGTCACCACGGCGAAGTGAGCACCTGCCCCGACCCCCCATTCGTCGAGGTGCAGTCGGGCCCAGGCGCGGGCCGGGCGGACGGCCTCCGGCAGTGGTGGCACGACGAGGGTGACGCTCCGATGCTCCAGCGACGTACGACGGACGGCGAGCACCGCGCAGTCGTCCTCGAAGCCCTCGCCACGGCCCATCTCCTCCAGGACCAGCTCGCAGGCCCGGTGCGCGCTCGTCGGATCCAGCGCGTCGAGCACGTCGAGGAGGCGCTCCTCCCCCTGGGCGAGGGACCGGCTGCGTCGCTCGAGCAGCCCATCGGTGAAGGCCAGGAGCAGCTCGCCGTCCATCAGCTGGACGGCCTGGGCGTGCCGAACCCCGCCCAGGCCCAGGGGCGGGCCGATCGTGAGCTCCACCAGGCGCGCGCCGCCGGTGTCGTCGCGCCCGCCGACTCCGGCACGCCGTGGACGGCGTGGTACGACGGCTGGGGGGCAGTGGCCCGCGCTGGCGAGCACGATCTCCCCGGTGGCCGGGTCGAGGAGGCCGTAGAGCATGGTGACGAACAGCTCGCCGCCGAAGCCGCTGGGCAGGAACCGGCCGGCCTGGTCGGGTGCAGCGCCCAGCGACACCGATTCCGGCCACATCTCATCCAGCCCCTCGACCATGGTGTCCAGCGCGGCCATCACCGAAGCGGGCTCGGGGCTGGAGAGGGCTGCGCCCCGGGCCGCGGCGCGGATCTGCCCCATGACCGTGGCTGCGGCGACACCGCGGCCCACCACGTCCCCGATGAGGAGGGCCAGCCGGCCATCCCGGAGGCCGAAGGCATCGTAGAAGTCGCCGCCGACGACCGCGCCGGTGGCGACTGGTTCGTACTGTCCGGCGAGGGTGAACGACTCCGGCTGCGGCAGCACCAGAGGGAGCATGGCCCGTTGCAGCGCCTCGGCGTTGCTGCGTTCCCTGTCGAAGATCCGCGCCCGGCCGAGTGCCTGGCCGACGAGGGCCGCCGCCGAAGCCAGCGCCATCTCGGCCTCAGCCGCGACGGGTGCGGCGTCCAGCCGCAGCACGATCGCTCCCTGGGTGCCGTCGATGGCCATCGGCAGGACCAGCCGGCCCTGGCCGAACGCCACAAGGCCCGAGGCCAGCAGCTCTCCGATGACCTCGACCTCGGGCGCCGGAAGGTCGGTCCACACCAGGGGTAGCCGCTCCTCGGCTTCCGAGAACTGCTCGTCCGCCCGGCGCCGGGTTGCCCGCCACGACCCCGCCCCACCGGGTGGCAGGCACAACAGCACCTCGTCCGCGGGCAGCGCCTGGAGAGCATGACGGAGGGCCACCTTGCAGACGTCGTCCACGGTCACGGCGACCGCGAGCGCCGACGCGAGGTCCGCGACACCGTGGAGGCGTTCCACGCCGACCGTGGTCTCGAGGACGACGTGGAACACCCCGAGCACCGTGCCGTCGGAGTCCCGCACCGGCGAGCCGGCCCGGAGGTAGTAACCGGTGTCGACATCGCGGGGACCGTCGCGGCCACGCCTCAGTCGAAGCTGTGCGCCGTCCTCGAGGAAACCCTCGCCGCGCTCGAGCACGCGCCGGAAGGCTGGTCCCACGTTGGGCCGGTCCCAGACCTCCGCGACCACCTCGTGCGTGGGGGCGGCGAAGGCCTCCGGGTGCTTGCGGCCGAGCAGGGCGGCGAACGCGTCGTTGTAGACCATGGCCAGGCTCGGGCCGTGCTGGTAGCAGAGCGGGACCGGTGCCTCGAGCAGGGTGCTCACGAGGTGCTCGACGACCGGCGGCCAGCCCTCTCGCGGCCCGAGCGGCGTGGTCGACCAGTCGCACGTGCGGGCGAGCCCGACCGCGCTGAGGCCCTCCCCCTCGTCCACTGACGTACCGCCCTTCGGCCACCACAGCCGGCGCCGCCCCCCTGGCACCGCTCCGAGCCTAGACCCGTCGGGCCCGGCTCCGGTGGCTTTCGTCAGGATCCGTGGCTGCTTGTGCGCTCCTGACCGACTTGGTCGATCAGGAACGCCCACTCCCAGGCGAGCTGCCGCCAGGCGTCGTACCGCCCGCTGCGCCCGCCGTGCCCGGCGACCATCTCGGTGCGCAACAGGATCGGCCGCTCCTGGGGGTCGTTCGTCACGGTGGCCCGCAGCGCCGCCACCCACTTGGCGGGCTCGGTGAAGTAGACGCGGGTGTCGTTGAGGCTCGTCGTCGCCAGGATCGCGGGGTACTGCGCCGGCCGGACGTTCTCGTAGGGCGTGTACTCCTTCATGTAGGCGTACACCTCCGGATCCTCCAGCGGGTTCCCCCACTCCTCCCACTCGACCACGGTCAGCGGCAGCGTCGGGTCGAGGATCGTGGTGAGCGCGTCGACGAAGGGCACCGACGCGTGGACCGCCCGGAACCGCTCGGGAGCGAGGTTGACCGCCGCCCCGATGAGCAGTCCACCCGCCGAACCACCCTCTGCGGCAAGGCGATCCGGGGCGACCCACCCCGAGTCGATGAGATGGGCGGCGCAGTCGACGAAGTCGGTGAAGGTGTTCTTCTTGTGCAGGAGCTTGCCGTGGTCGTACCACGCCCGTCCCATCTCGCCCCCACCGCGGACGTGTGCGATCGCGTAGACGAACCCGCGCTGGAGCAGCGACAGCCGCGCGACGGAGAAGTAGGGGTCGGACGAGGCCTCGTACGAGCCGTACGCCGTGAGCAGTCCCGCTCGGGTGCCGTCGGGCTCCGCCCCGGCCGGGTACACCACGGAGATCGGCACCGGCGTGCCGTCGTGGGCCGTCGCCCACTCGCGACGCTGCTCGTACGCCGAGGGGTCGTAGCCACCGAGGACGGGCTGGCGCTTGAGGACCTCCCACTCACGGGAAGCGAGCGTGTAGTCGAGGACGGTCTTGGGCGTCACCATCGACTCGAAGACCACCTGGATGGTCGCGGTGTCGCTCTCGGGGTTGTCGCCGAGCCCGACCTGGTAGACCGGCTCGTCGAACGGCAGGTCGTGGCCCGCGCCGAACCCGGTCTCCGACCCCGCGTCACGCGGCAGTACCCGGACCGCTGTCAGCCCGTTCGTGCGCAGCGACAGCACGGCGAAGTCGTCGAAGGCGTCGATCCCGGAGAACCGCTCGCCCGGCTCCGAGCCCAGCAGCGGCCGCCACTCCTCGTGCGAGGAGCACGTCAGCGGCGCCCACGCCAGGTCGGAGTCCGGCGAGTCGGCGTTGTGGACGATGAGCAGCCGGTCGTGAGCCGGCTCCACCTCGTACTCGACGCCCTCGCGACGAGGGGCCACCGGCCGGAACTCGCCCGTCGGCTCGGCCGCGTCGAGGAGCCTGACCTCGGACGTCGTCTTGGACCCGATGCCGAGCATCAGCCAGCGGTCGTCGCGCGACACACCGACCCCCATCCAGAACCTGGGGTCGGGCTCCTCGTAGACCAGGACGTCTGCCTCCGCCGGGGTGCCGACCTCGTGCCGCCAGAGCTGGTGGGGGCGCCAGGCCTCGTCCACGCGGAGGTAGAACACGTGGCGGGCGTCGAGCGAGAAGGCCGCGCCGTACCCGATGCCGGTGACCGCCTCGTCGACGACCCCGCCGGTCGAGAGGTCCTTGACCTTGAGCGCGAAGCGCTCGTCGCCCTCGGTGTCCACGGCATACGCCAGCCACCGGTGGTCGGCGCTGACGGTGAGGGCCCCGAGCGAGAAGAACTCGTGCCCCTCGGCCTCGGCGTTGCCGTCGAGCAGCAGCTGCTCGCCCTCGACCGGGCTGCCGGGCTCGGGGTTGGGCCGTGTCCCCGGCTCCGTGTGCGGTGAGCGGCAGTGCGCGGCGTACTGGGCGTTCTCGAAGGTCCGCGTGTAGTACCACCAGTCGCCGCTGCGCACGGGGACGCTGAGGTCGGTCTCCTGCGTGCGGGACCGGATCTCCTCGAAGAGGGCCTGCCGGAGGGGCTCGAGGTGGCTCGTCATCTCCTCGGCGTAGGCGTTCTCCGCCTCGAGGTGCGCGATGACCGCCGGGTCGGACTTGTCGCGCAGCCACTCGTAGGGGTCCACGACGGCGTCGCCGTGGTGCTCGCGGACGTGCTCGCGGCGAGGGGCTGAGGGCGGGGTCGGCATGGCGCTCACTGTATGCCGCGCGGCGTGCGCCCACGCGCGCGCCGTGTCCCCTGGGGCTCCCACGGCAGCGAGGGCCGCACCCGTCGGGTGCGGCCCTCGCCGTGGCCGTGGCACGTGGGTCAGAGACCGGCGACCCGGCTCTCCGGGGCCGTCAGGCCCGGGTGAACCTCGAGGTAGTCCACGAGGTTGGCCAGGTCCTCGGGACCGCCGAGCAGGTTCGTGCCCTGCGTGAAGGCGGAGAAGGAGTCCCCGCCCTGCGCCAGGAAGCTCAGGGTTCCCACACGGTAGGTCGCGGCCAGGTCGATGGGCGCTCCGTTGAGGATCATCGAGCCCGGCACGACGCGGCTGCCCTGCGGCTGGCTGGCGTCCCACTCGTAGGTGAAGCCCTCGGAGACGCCGAGGGCCAGCATCGGGCGCGACCCACGCGCGGCGATGGGCTGGTACTGCTGCTCCAGCACCTCCTCGATCTGGGCGCCGGTCAGGTCGAGGGAGTTGAGCAGGTTCCCGAAGGGGGCGACGTCGTAGGCCTCGGCGAAGGTGACCTCACCGGCGCCCTCGCCGTACTTCGGCGCCATCGGCAGGTCCTCGCGGACTCCGCCCACGTTCATGAACGCGATCTGGGCCCCGCCCTTGTCCCCTGCGGTCCCCCACAGGATGGCGTCGGCGACCAGGTCGGCCATGGGCGTCTCGATGCCGCGGTTGCCGCTGGAGTCGCCCAGGATGTCCTCGGTGTGCGTGCCCACGACCTTCGCCTTGAGCGGTCCCGCGAGGCTGTTCCACTTGGCGATGATGTCGGTCTGCTCCGGGTCGGCCGCGGCGCGGTCGACGAGGTGGTTGACCGCGACCGCGCTGGCCCGGTCGACCTCTCCGGTCCTGCGGTCGATCTTCAGGGTCGTCTCCGTCACCGCGCGGCCGTAGTCGGCGGCGCTGGTCACGAGGCGCGGGTTGCCCTCGGGGTCGGGCAGGGAACAGATGTAGCCCTGGTGGGTGTGGCCGGAGATGATCTGGTCGACCTCGGCACTCATCTGGGCGGCGATCTGGGCGATCGGCGCCGAGATGCCGGTGCAGCCGTTGACGGTGCCGCTCTGGTAGCCGCCCTCGTGCAGCAGCACCACGATGGCCTCGACGCCCTGCGCCTTGAGGGCGGCCGCCTGCGCGTTGGCGGTCTCGACCTCGTCCTTGAAGTCGACCGAGGCGACGCCGGCCGGGCTCACGAGGGTGTTGGTGGCCTCGAGGGTCATGCCGATGAAGCCCACCTTGACGCCGCTGACCTTCTTGATGCTCGTCCCCGGCAGGAGGCTCTCGCCCGTGCCCTTCTTCACCACGTTGGCGGCGAGCCACTGGAAGTCGGCGCCCTGGTACGGCTCGTCGGGGAAGTAGCAGCCGTCCTCGGGGTGGCAGCCGCCGTGCTGCATGCGCAGCAGCTCCTGCGTCCCCTCGTCGAACTCGTGGTTGCCCACGCTGCTGACATCGAGACCCATCGCGTTGAGGGTCTCGACCGATGGCTCGTCGTGGAACAGCCCGGAGAGGAAGGTCGACCCGCCGATGAGGTCACCGGCCGCGACGGTCAGGCTCCGACCGTCGCCCACCGTGTCGCGCAGGGCAGCGAGCTTCATGGCGAGGTACTCGGCACCCCCGACGGGGGTCTGGGTCGGGTCCTGCGCCCTGCTGAGCGGACCGTCCGTTGCTTCGAGGTGGCCGTGGTAGTCGTTGAAGGACAGCAGCTGGACGGTCGCGAGCTTCGGCTTGGCCGGCTTGGTCGCGGCCGACGCGGTGGCCGGCACGGACGCGAGCGTTGCCGCGGTGGCGGCCGCCGCGAGGCCGGCGCCGAGCGCGCGGACGTTGAGTCGGGTCATCGGTTCTCCTGGTGAGCGGCGCCGCGGCGCCGTGGCCGGACAGCCGAAGGCTGCACCAGCCATGTGACGGGACGCTGTCCGGGAGGAGACCGGTGGGCGCCCCCCAGGCAACGGGCGTCACAGTAGCCCAGCCGCGCGGCATACAGTGCCTTTGCGCGGCGGCGAATCTCGCGACGACCTCAGCCGGACAGGCAGCGGGAGCCGAGGATGACCTTGAGGTCGCCGAAGAGGGCCTCAGTGGCGTTGACCCGGTAGCTGTCGTCGAGCTTCATGAGCAGGGACCGGCCCGGTTGGCTGAGCCGCACGTGCACCTCTGTGGAACCCGGGTGCGAGCTGAGCACGGTCTTGAGCTGCTCGATCTTGCCGGACGTGGCCCGGGTGGTCTCCATCGTCACCACCACGGGCCCGCGAGGGCCGTCGGTGATGTCGGGGAGCGTGAGGTCCGAGGCGTAGATCGACACCGTGTCGTCGCGGCGGTTGACGCGCCCCTTGACGACGACCACCTTGTCGTGGCCGAGCATGGTCGAGACGGTCATGTAGGCCGAGGGGAAGAACAGGCACTCGATCGCGCCCTCGAGATCCTCGACGGTGACGATCGCCCAGAGGTCACCCTTCTTGGTCCGCTTGACCTGCAGGCCGGTGATGAGGCCGGCGATCGTCACGGTCGAGCCCTCGGGCTTGCCGTCCTCCCCCATCAGCGACGCGATCGAGGTGTCGGCGTGCTGCGAGAGCACGTGCTCGATGCCGAACAGCGGGTGGTCGGAGACGTAGAGGCCGAGCATCTCGCGCTCGAAGCCGAGCAGCGTCTGCTTGTCCCACTCCGACGTCGGGATGGGCGGCAGCACGGAGACCTCGAACGCGTCGCCGCCGGTGTCGTCACCGAACCCGCCGAAGAGCGAGTCCTGCCCGATCGCCTCCTGGCGCTTGATGTCGATGAAGTGGTCGATGTAGTCCTCGTGGACCCGGACGAGGCCCTGCCGGGTCTCCTGCATCCCGTCGAACGCGCCGCCGCGGATCAGCGACTCGACGGTGCGCTTGTTGCACACCACGGCCGGGCACTTGGACAGGAAGTCCTTGAACGAGGTGAAGCGGCCCTTGTCCTCGCGTGCCGCCACGATCGCGTCGACGACGTTGCGGCCGACGTTGCGGATGGCCTCGAGGCCGAAGCGGATGTCGGTGCCGACCGCGGCGAAGTTGGCCACGGACTCGTTGACGTCCGGCGGCAGCACCTTGATGCCCATGCGACGGCACTCGCCGAGGTAGAGCGCCGACTTGTCCTTGTCGTCGCGCACGCTGGTCAGCAGCGCAGCCATGTACTCGGCCGGGTAGTTCGCCTTGAGGTATCCCGTCCAGTACGAGACCAGGCCGTAGGCGGCGGTGTGCGCCTTGTTGAACGCGTAGTCCGAGAACGGGAGCAGGATGCTCCACAGGGTCTTGATGGACTCCTTGGAGTACCCGTTGTCGAGCATGCCCTGCTCGAAGTTGACGTACTCGGCGTCGAGGACCTCCTTCTTCTTCTTGCCCATCGCACGGCGGAGGAGGTCCGCGTTGCCGAGGGTGTAGCCCGCGAGCTTCTGGGCGATCTCCATGACCTGCTCCTGATAGATGATCAGGCCGTAGGTCATGCCCAGGATGGGCTTGAGCGCCTCGGTGAGGTCGGGGTGGATGTAGTCGATGTCCTGCTTGCCGTTCTTGCGCAGGGCGAAGTTCGTGTGGGCGTTGGCGCCCATCGGGCCGGGCCGGTAGAGCGCGAGCGCCGCCGAGATGTCCTCGAAGTTGTCGGGCTGCATCAGGCGCAGGAGCGAGCGCATGCCCCCGCCGTCGAGCTGGAAGACGCCGAGGGTGTCGCCGCGACCGAGCAGGTCGTAGGTCGCCTTGTCGGTCATGTCCTTGGACAGCGCGTCGAGGTCGATGTCCTCGTCGCGGTTCATCCGGATGTTCTCGATGGCGTCGTCGAGGATCGTGAGGTTGCGCAGGCCCAGGAAGTCCATCTTGACCAGGCCGAGCGTCTCGCAGCTCGGGTAGTCGAACTGCGTGATGATCTGGCCGTCCTGCTCCCGGCGCATGATCGGGATCACGTCGATGAGCGGCTCGCTCGACATGATGACGCCGGCCGCGTGCACTCCCCACTGACGCTTCAGACCCTCGAGGCCGCGCGCGGTCTCGACGACCTCCTTCGCGTGCGGCTCGGACTCCACGAGCGCACGGAACTCGGCTCCCTCGCCGTAGCGGGCGTGCTGCGGGTCGTAGATGCCGGACAGCGGGACACCCTTGCCCATGACGTCCGGTGGCATCGCCTTGGTGAGCTTCTCGCCCATGGCGAAGGGGTGCCCCATGACGCGGGAGGCGTCCTTG
>NZ_DATBMI010000084.1:0-15473 GCF_036554925.1 Pedococcus sp. | reverse complement strand
TCGAGCGAGCGGTAGCCGCTCGTGGCGATCGCGCTGTAGTGCACGAAGACGTCGGGACCGCCGCCGTCCTGGGCGATGAAGCCGAAGCCCTTCTCAGCGTTGAACCACTTCACTGTTCCCTGTGCCATGGGATTCCTTCTTTCTGATGGCCGGTAGGCCCGCGGACGCGGACCCAAGCTGCGGCTCGAAAACCCCAAACACGGAGGACCTGACGGCTCACCGTAAAAAGAAAGGCCCGCACACTTTGGCGGGCCACTCTCACGCGAGGACTGCAACTGCAACTGCCCCCAGACTAGCACGCCGGTGGCCGGCTGGGGGATGGCCGGCCACCGGGTGCTGGTCAACGGGGCGAGGCTCAGCTCGCGCGGTAGCCGTACGCCATCGCCTCGAGCCGCGCGATGCGCTCGCCCATCGGCGGGTGGGTGGAGAAGAACCGCGAGACGTCCTGGGGGCGGAAGGGGTTCGCGATCATCATGTGGCTGGAGTTCTGGATCGCCGGGGTGGGCGCCAGCGGCGCGCGGGCCGTGCCCTGCTCGAGCTTGCGCAGCGCGGAGGCCAGGGCCAGCGGGTCGCCGGTCAGCCTGGCGCCGTCCTCGTCCGCGTCGTACTCGCGGGTGCGGCTGATCGCCATCTGGATCACCATCGCGGCGAACGGGGCGAGCAGCGACATCGCCAGCAGTGCCAGGGGGTTCGGGCGGTCCTCGTCGCTGCCGCCGCCGAACATCGAGGTGAACATCAGCATCTGCGCGACGCTGGTGATGACTCCGGCGATCGCGGCGGCCACCGAGCCGGTGAGGATGTCGCGGTTGTAGACGTGCATCAGCTCGTGGCCGAGGACCCCGCGCAGCTCGCGCTCGTCGAGCAGGCCGAGGATGCCCTCGGTGCAGCAGACCGCGGCGTTCTCCGGGTTGCGGCCGGTGGCAAAGGCGTTGGGGGCCTGGGTCGGCGAGACGTAGAGGCGCGGCATCGGCTTGCCCGCGGCCGTGGAGAGCTCGCGGACGATGCGGTACATCGCCGGCGCCTGGGCCTCGCTGACCGGGTAGGCGTGCATCGCGCGGATGGCGAGCTTGTCGGAGTTCCAGTAGCCGTAGGCGGTCATGGCGACGCCGACCAGCGCGAAGAGCCAGATGTACTGGCCCCCGCCGATCAGGGAGCCCATGCCGAGGAGGAGCGCGAAGATGCCGCCGAACAGCGCGGCGGTCTTCAGCCCGTTGAAGTGGTTGTGCATGTCCCCATTAACGCAGACGCCTGGGCGCTCGTTCCGCCCCCGCCGCTCAGTCGAGCAGGCCGAGGAGGAGCTGCGGAGCCAGGCTGGTCAGGACCAGCGCGGCCGCGGTGAGGGCGAGGGCGGCGGCCGGGCCGGGTGCCGGGCGCCGGAGGGGCGGCGCGTCCGGGCCGGGGTCCTGGAGGAGCAGCGCGAACCAGCGCAGGTAGACGGCGATGCCGATCACGGCGTTCGCGACGGCCACGAGCGCCAGCGCCCACAGGCCCTCGCTCACCACAGGGCGCAGGGCGAGGACCTTCGCCACGAGCCCCACCACGCCGGGGGGAAGCCCGGCGAGGGAGAGCAGCGCCAGGGCGAGCGCCGCCCCGAGCAGGGGGCTGCGCCGCAACAGCCCCCGGTATGCCGCGAGGCTGCGGCCCGCGGGCGGCGCACCGACCACCGTGACCACGGAGAAGGCGACGAGGGTCGCGATGGCGTAGGCGAGGAGGTAGCCGCCCGACGCGGCCAGGCCGTCGGTGACCAGCGCCGCCAGCGGCAGCACGACCCAGCCCGCCTGCGCCACGGTGGACCACGCGAGCAGCCGCACCGGGTCGTCCTGCACCAGCGCCAGGACGTTGCCGACCGTCATCGTGACCGCGGCCAGCACCCCGATCGCCACCAGCACGGGCGCGCTGGCGTCGGCCAGCGGGCGGAGGACGACGACGAGCGCGGCCAGCGCAGCGATCTTGGAGGTCGCAGCGAGGAACGCCGCGACGGGTTCGGACCCCCCGGCGTACGTCTGGGGCGTCCAGGCGTGGAACGGCACGAGCGAGAGCTTGAACCCCAGGCCGCCGACGAGCAGGAGAACCCCCAGGACGAGGACGGCGCGGGTATCGGGGGCCCGGAGGGCCCCGTCGACGGCGCCGCGGGAGAAGACCGCCTGACCGGTCGCGACGAGCCAGAGGGCGCCGCCGAGGACGACCATCGCGAACGACACCAACGAGGTGGTGAGCAGCGAGAGCGCGCCGGCCCCTGCCGCCGTGGTGCCGCGCAGGGCCACGAGGGCGATGGCCGGGAGCGTGGCCAGCTCGAGGGCGACGAGCCATGAGCCGAGGTCGTGCGCCGCGGCGACCGCCGCAGCTCCGGCGGTGGCGCTGAGCGCCAGGGCGACGACCACGGCGGGGCCACCCTGCAGCCCTCCGGGCTCCTCGTCGCGTCGGCGGGGCCAGACCAGCAGCAGCACGACCAGCGCCGACGCGAGGGCACCGAGCTGGAGGGCGCTGGCCAGCGGCCCGGCCTCGTAGAAGCAGGCGCCGTCCGGCGCGGGCCGGCAGAGCGTGCGCACCGGCGCGCTGGGCGAGCCCAGTGCTCCGGGCAGGGTGAAGGCGATCCCGACGAGCAGGGCGACGACCCCGACCGCGAGGTGGGCCGCGGCCCGGAGCCGGGGCACGGCGACGTCGGCGACCAGCGTGGTGGCGGCACCGGCGGCAGGGGCCAGCACCGGGGCGAGGGCGAGGGCGTCGATCGACACCAGCGCGGTCATGTGCCGGCCCCCATCAGGACGGCCGTCGCGCCCGACGTCACCGAGAGCAGCAGCTGGGGCAGGACACCGAGGAGCAGGGCGACCGCCACCAGCCCACCGACCACGGCCCACTCGACCCCGCGGCTGTCGGCGATGGCGGGGGTGGTGCGCTCCCCCGCCCAGACCAGGCCGGCGACACGCAGCGAGTACGCCGCGGCGAGGACCGTGCCGAGCGCCCCGGCGGCCGCGCAGGCACGGAACAGGCCCACGGGCAGGCCCGCGGCGGGCGACCACGCGGCATACAGGCTGAGGAACTCGCCCCAGAACCCGGCCAGGCCGGGGAGGCCGAGGGACGCCGCGAGCCCCACGAGCAGGGCGAAGCCGAGCCGCGGGCTCACCTCGCGCAGGGCGGCCCGGGCCACGGTCAGGTCGGCCGACCCCCACCGCTCCTTGAGGCCGCCGACCACGAAGAACAGCAGCGCGGAGACGACGCCGTGGGCGATGTTCGCGAAGAGCGCGGCCTGCATGCCCGTCTGGGTGCCCGACGCGAGCCCGACGGCGACGAAGCCCATGTGGGCGACCGAGGAGTACGCGACCAGGCGCTTGAGGTCGCGCTCGACGAGGCAGGCGAGGCCACCCCAGAGGATGCCGACGGCGCCGACGACGGCGAGCGCCGGCGCGATCCGGGCGAAGGCGTCGGGCACGGCGGCGACCGGGAGCCGGACCAGGCCGTAGGTGCCCATCTTGAGCAGGACCGCGGCGAGCAGGACGCTGCCGGCCGTGGGCGCGATGGTGTGCGCGGGCGGCAGCCAGGTGTGGGCCGGGAAGAGCGGCACCTTGACGCCGAGGCCGACGACGAGCGCGAGGGCGATGAGCAGCTGGGTGCGCTCGGGGATGCCCGATCCCTCCCCTCGGGCGAGCACGTCGAGGTCGGCGGTGCCGGTGGCGGTCACCAGCGCGAGGATGCCGATCAACATGAGCGTCGAGCCCAGGGCGGTGTAGAGGACGAACCGTGCCCCGGCGTCGGCGCGGGCGGCCGGCCGGTGGGCGTCGCCGAACCGGGTGATCAGCACCCACATCGGCACCAGCACGACCTCGAAGGCGACGAAGAAGAGCACCGCGTCGTGCGCGTAGAAGGTCGCCAGCGCACCGCCGACGACGATGAGCAGGCAGGCGTGGAAGGCCGCCGGGGTGCCGCCCTCGGCGGGGCGCCGGGCGGAGTGCGCGACCACCGCCACCCCCAGCAGCGCCGTCATGAGCAGCAGCGGGGCGCTGATCCCGTCGACCGCGAGCTGCCAGCGCAGCCCGAGCTCCGGCACCCAGGGCCGGTCGATCGTCGGTCGCGTGAGGACGGCGGCGACCACGAGCACCAGCGTGAGCGCACTCGCCGCGAGCGCGACCCGGGAGACGGCGCGGTGCGCCATGGCCCGTCCGGCACCGAGCAGCCACGTCGCGACCGCCAGCGGCACGACCAGGCTCGCCGCGATCACCACAGCGCCACCCCCGCGGCCGCGACGGCGACCACGCCGACCACGACCCACACCAGGGAGGTCGAGGAGCGCTCGGCCCGGTGGGCGCGTTGCCCGCCGCGGCCGCTCAGCAGCGCGATGGCAGCGCTGCCGCGGACGTAGGCGTCGACGACGTCGCGGTCGAGCACCACGACCAGCCGGGCCAGGGCGAGGACGGGAACGGCCACGGCCCGCACGTAGAGCCGGTCGGCGCCGAACCCGGCGTCGAACTCGGGCATCCACGCGCCCACCAGGCGGACCGCCGGGTCACCCGGGGCACCCGCCGCGTCGGGGCGGCCGGCGGCACTGCGGACCGCGAGCGCGGCGCCGACGACGAGCAGCACCGTGACCAAGGCCATCCACCAGCCGATGTGGCCGGCCAGCGGCAGCCAGGGCGTGAAGACCACGAGGCCGCCGACCACCGTGAGGGCCGCGAGCGCCACCACCGCCGCGCGCACCGGCGAGCTGGCGCCGTCACGCTCGTGGCGCTCGGGCTCCGCCGCGGTGAGGTCGTCCATCACGAGCCAGGCGCGCATGCAGTACGCCGCGGTCAGGGCCACCGTGGCCAGCAGGGCCACGAACACCAGGACCGAGCGGGCCTCGCCCTCGAGCGCTCCGGCCTCGGCGGCGGCGATGACGTGCTCCTTGGAGACGAAGCCGACGAGCGGGGGCAGCCCGGCCAGCGACAGCAGCCCGATGAAGACGGCCGGCCGGATCAGGACGTGGCCGCGGAGCCCGCCCCGCATCGCCACGGCGGCGGTCCCGCCCACGATGACGCTGAGCCAGCCGAGGGCCAGGAAGAGCAGGGCCTTGAAGAAGGCGTGCGAGTACAGGTGGAAGACGCCGGCGCCCGGGCCGTCCTGCGCCGGGGCCGCCGCGAGCGCGGAGAGCATGAGGGCGATCTGGCTGATCGTGGAGTAGGCCAGCAGCCGCTTGAGGTCGCTCTGGCCGAAGGCGAGCGCCGCGGACCAGACCATCGTCACGGCCGTGCTGACCGCGAGCACCCACCGCGCGCCCTCGCTGGCCGCGAAGACGTCGAACAGCGAGGCGAGCACGAACGTCCCGGCCGCGACCATCGTCGCCGCGTGGATGAGCGCGGAGGCCGGCGTCGGGCCCTCCATCGCGTCGGGCAGCCAGTCGTGGAACGGGACCTGCGCCGACTTGCCGAGGATGCCCATCAGCAGCAGGACCATGGCGATGCCGCGCAGCGCGTCGGAGCCCTCGGCCGCGGACCAGTGTGCGATGACCCTGGGGTATGCCGTGGAGCCGGGACCCGCGGCGAGGGCCAAGACCCCGAGCAGGAAGCCGACGTCGGCGAACCGGGTCACCAGGAACGCCTTGAGCGCGGCCCGCCGGGCCGTGGCCTTGCGGCTCCAGTGCCCGATGAGCAGGTACGAGCACCAGCCCATGACCTCCCACCCCACGAAGGTGAGGACGAGGTCGGCCGAGTGCACCACGAGCAACATGCCCGAGCAGAACAGCGACACCGTGGCGGCGAAGACGGCATAGCGGTCGTCGTCGCGGAGGTACCACCCGGCGAAGGCCTGGACGGCCCAGCCGACGATGGCGACGACCACCGCGATGAGGGCTGGCACGGCCCCCGTCTGCAGCAGGAGCGGCACCTCGAGCTCGCCGGCGTCCAGCCCCGGCAGGATGCGCCCCGAGCTGGTGCCGGCGGAGCCGCCGAGGGACAGCAGCCCGGCCAGCGCCACCACGAGGGTCGCCACCGAGGCCCCGACGGCGACGAGTCGCGCGGGGACGAGACCGCGTCGGGCCACCAGCAGGCCGACGGCGGCTGCCAGGGCAGGGAGGAGCACGACGAGGCGCGCCGCGGCCAGGGTCATCGGGCGGCCCCGGCAGGCTCCGTCGCACCGGCGGCCGGCGGGGTCGCCCCTCCGGCCGTCGCGGCACCTTCGTCGGCCCCGGCGCCCAGCGCCGCCGCCCGGCTGAGGTCGATGTCACCCCGGAGCCGGAACACCGCGAGCACCACGGCCAGCGCGACGCACACCTCGGCCGCGGCGATGGTGATGACGAAGAGGGTGAGCACGCTGCCGGACTGCCACCGGTCCGCCCCGACCCCGCCCGTGGCGACGAGCAGCACGTTGGCCGCGTTGAGGATGAGCTCGACGCCGATCAGGACGAGGACGGCGTTCCGGCGGGCGAGCACGCCGTAGGTGCCGATCCCCGCGAGGACGGCGGCGAGGGCGAAGGGGCCGGCGAGGTGGATCACCGCTGCGGCTCCGGTGGGACAGCCGAGGCAGTCCGCCCGCCCGGCACATCGGCGGCCGCGGAGGCGCCGCCGACCATGCGGGACACGGCGAAGGCGGCGATGAGGGCGACGAGCAGGAGCAGCGAGAGCACCTCGAAGGGCCAGACCCAGGTGCCGAAGAGCTCCTCCGCGACGGCGGTGCTGGTCGTGCCCGGCCGCTCCCGGGCCGGGCCGGCGACGGGAAGCAGCACGGCGAGCAGCAGCCCGGTCACGCCGGCGCCGAGCACGGCGGCGAGCCCCCGGTGGAGGGGGCTCGTCGTGACCTCCGCGTTGGGCCCGATGGGGGCCCGCGTCAGCATCAGCGCGAAGAGCACGAGCACCACGACGGCACCGACGTAGACGAGCAGCTGCACCAGGGCCACGAACTCTGCGCCGAGGACGAGGTAGCACCCCGCCACCGCGCCGAGCGAGACGACCAGCCAGAGTGCGGCATGCACGACGTGGCGCGTCGTGACGGCGAGCAGGCCGCTGGCGGCAGCGACCAGGCCGACGGCGGCGAAGGCGATGTCGAGACCGGTCACGCGTCACCCTCGCTGGCGGGCGGGATGGGACGCTCGGGCTCGGCGCGCGCGGGACGCACCGGCCGGTCCGTGGCAGGAGCACCGGCCGCGCGCGGCATACGGGCGGGCTTGTTGGCGGCGGTGACCTCCGCCGGCTCCGCCGAGGCGGGGTCGAGGGCGGGCGGCGGCGGCACGGTGGGCATCCACTGCCCGAGCCGGTCCTTCTCGTGCAGCAGGTCGCGGATGTCGAGCTCGGAGTACTCGAACTCCGGGCTCCAGTGCAGGGCGTCGAAGGGACAGACCTCGATGCAGATGCCGCAGTACATGCAGAGCGAGAAGTCGATGGCGAACCGGTCCAGGACGTTGCGCTGGCGCTCCCGGCCGCCGGGCGTGGTCGCGGGGATCGTCTCCTTGTGCGAGTCGATGTAGATGCACCAGTCGGGGCACTCGCGGGCGCAGAGCATGCAGGAGGTGCAGTTCTCCTCGAGCAGGGCGATCACGCCGCGGGTGCGCGGGGGCAGGTGCGGCGGGGCGTCGGGGTACTCCGCGGTGTGGCTCGGACGCGTCAAGGTCCTGGCGGTGGTCGCGAGGCCCTTGAGCAGTCCGGGGAGGGCGCCGCCGGACCCCTGCCTCCTCATCGGCTCGGTCATGCCGCCACCACCACCCACACGCCGGTCAGGGCCAGCTGGGCCAGGGCCAGGGGCACGAGCACGAGCCAGGCGAGGTGCTGGAGCTGGTCCTCGCGCAGCCGCGGCCAGGCCACCCGCATCCAGATGACCAGGACGGCGATGACGAGCCCCTTCAGGAGGGTCCACAGCCAGCCGAGCTGGTCGGCCAGCGGCCCCTGCCAGCCGCCGAGGTAGAGCACCGCGAAGAGCAGCGACATGACCACGATGCCGGCGTACTCGGCGAGCAGGAAGAAGGCGAACCGCAGGCCGGTGTACTCGGTGTAGGCGCCGAACACGATCTCCGCGTCCGCGACCGGCATGTCGAACGGCGGGCGCTGCAGCTCGGCCACGGCGGCGACGAGGAAGACCAGGGCGCCCGGTGCCTGCCACAGCAGCCACCACGGCTCCCACGCCGAGGCGATGCCGGTCAGGGACAGCGAGCCGGCGGCGAGGCAGACCGAGGCGACGGCGAGCACCAGGGGCAGCTCGTAGGACAGCAGCTGGGCGGCCGCGCGCATGGCACCCAGCAGGGAGTACTTGTTGGCGCTGGCCCACCCGGCCATGAGGGTGCCCAGGATGCCGACCGCGGTGACCGCGAGGACGAACACGGCGCTCGCCGGGACGTCGGCCCCGACGAGACCCGGCGTGAGCGGGATGACCGCGAGCGCGACGAGGTAGGGCACCAGGGCCACCGCGGGCGCGAAGCGGAAGACACCCCGGTCCGCGGCCGTCGGGGTGATGTCCTCCTTCTGCACGAACTTGACGCCGTCCGCCACCAGCTGGGCCCAGCCGTGGAACCCGCCGGCGTACATCGGTCCGAGGCGGCCCTGCATGTGCGCCATCACCTTGTGCTCGGCCTGACCGACGAGGAGCGGCAGGACCAGGAAGGCGGCGAGCACCCCCACCGACCGCAGCGTGACCTCGAGAGCCTCGCTCACCGCGGCCCCCATTCCGGGCCCGGCACGCCGGGCGCCTGCACCCGGCGCCGGCCCCCCGTGGTCCTGGTGTGCTCGCTCTCGCCCGGCTCCTTGGCGCCCGGCCACGGCTTCGACGCGCGTGCCGCGAGGACGAACGACTTGCGCAGCGGGGTGCCCTCGAAGCCGTCGGGCAGCAGCAGCGGGCGCAGCCCGAGGCCGGTGCCGTCGTCGAAGCCGTCGAAGTCGATCCCGAACATCTCGTGCGTCTCGCGCTCGTGCCAGGCGGCGCCGGCGAACACCCCGGTGATGCTCGGGACGGCGGCACCCTCCGGGACCCGGGTGCGGACCAGCAGCCGCCGCAGGGCGGTCGGGGTCGAGGCGTCCATGAGGTGGCAGACGATGTCGAAGCCCGGGCTGTCCTCGGCATCCGTCTCGTCCACCGCGGTCAGCCAGTCGAAGAACGTGTATGCCGCGTCGCGCGCCTCCGCGACCGCGGTGGCCCACTCGGCGACGGGGACCTCGCGCCGCTCGACCGTCCCGGGATCAGCCATCGGCGCGGCCCCCCGGCGCCGGGGACCCGGCGGGCGCGTCGGTGTCGGCCGCGGGCCTGCGGACCAGACCCCGGGCGAGCTCACCGGCGCTGGCCAGGCGGTGCCCGGCATACTTCGCCCGCATCCCCTTGGTGGACAGCGACTCCGCGGCGATCTTCTCCTGCAGCCTCAGGATCCCCTGGAGCAGTGCTTCGGGCCGCGGCGGGCACCCGGGCACGTAGACGTCGACGGGGATCACGCTGTCGACCCCCTTGGTGACGGAGTACGAGTCCCAGTACGGGCCACCGGAGTTGGAGCATGCCCCGAAGGAGATGACGTACTTCGGCTCGGGCATCTGGTCGTAGAGCCGGCGGACGGCGGGAGCCATCTTGTCGGTGACGGTGCCGCTGACGACCATGAGGTCGGCCTGCCGTGGGCCGGGGGCGAACGGGATCACGCCGAGGCGGATGAAGTCGTGGCGGGCCATCGACGCGGCGATGAACTCGATGGCGCAGCACGCGAGGCCGAAGTTGAAGACCCACAGCGAGTAGCGGCGACCCCAGTTGAGGACGACACGGATCGGCTGCGGGGCGAGGTCGGTGGCCGGTCCGACCCGGGGCATGGGCAGGTCGACGGTCACCGGCCCACCCCCGCACGCGCCACGGCGGTCATCAGAACCACCGGAGCAGGCCGCGGCGGGCGGCGTGCGCGAGGCCGATGACGATGATGCCGATGAAGACGCCGATCTCGACCAGGGAGGCGACGCCGAGGTCCGCCTGCCTGGCCACGAGCGCCCACGGGAAGAGGTAGACCGCGTCCACGGCGAAGATGACGTAGAGGAAGGCGTAGACGAAGTAGCGGATCTGCGTCTGGGCCCAGCCCTGGCCGACCGGGTCGACCCCCGACTCGTAGGTCGTCAGCTTGGCCCGGGTCGGCGCCTTCGGGGCAATGAGGGAACGGGCCCCCATGGCCGCCCCGAACAGCAGCAGGCCCACCAGGACCACCGCTGCCACGACGACATAGGACTCCACGCCCGGCAGCCTAGCGAGCCGACGTCCACTCGTCCCTCAGGCCGGGCGGCCGGCGAGGGCCGACACGTGCCGGCGCGGCGGGCCGGGCGTCGCGACAGGCTGTCGCAGCGCACCGACGGGACCTAGCCTGAGAGTGTGCCGCGGCTCCCCCTCTTCCCCCTCGGCACCGTCCTGGTGCCCGGCGCCGCGCTGCCCCTGCAGATCTTCGAGCCGCGCTACCTCGTCCTGCTCGGCGACCTGATCGAGGCCCTCGCGGAGCCGGAGTTCGGCGTGGTCGCGATCCGCCAGGGCCACGAGGTCGGTGCCGACGCGGTGCGCGACCTCCACGAGGTCGGGTGCGTCGCCCGGGCGAGCCACGCGGTCACCATCGGCGAGGGGCGCTTCCTCCTCCTCAGCGAGGGCAGCCGGCGGTTCCACCTCGACGCCATCGACACCGCCGCGGGGACGGCATACCTGACCGGCTCGGTGACCTGGCTGGGTGAGCCGGAGGGCGACCCGGTGGCGGTCGCCGAGCTGGCCTCGCGGCTGCGCCTCGCGCTCGTCTCCTACACCGAGTCGGTGGGACTCGAGGCGACCGAGTGGCCGCAGGACCCCTGGGCGCTGTCGTACGCCGTGGGTTCGGCCATCGGGCTCGACCTCGGCGAGCGGCAGGACCTGCTGTCCGCGCCCGACACCGCCACGCGGCTCCGGATGGCGCTGCGCCTGGTGCGCCGCGAGCACGCGCTGGCGGATCGGCTGCGCGTCCTCCCCCACCCGCCCGAGCGGCCCATGAACCTGAACTGAGGTCAGCCTCCGCCCTGTCCGATATGCGGGTCGCGCAGAAACCGAGGTCAAGCCGGACATACGATGGAAGAACAGCCGGGCGGTCGCCGCCGGCGGAACGAAACTGACGAGGAACAGGTCGCGGGGAAGAAGTATGAGCAGCAAGTCCGTTCAGCAGCTCGACCGCGTGGTCATCCGGTTCGCCGGGGACTCCGGTGACGGCATGCAGCTCACCGGTGACCGCTTCACCTCCGAGACCGCCGCCCTGGGCAACGACCTGTCGACCCTGCCGAACTTCCCCGCCGAGATCCGCGCACCCCAGGGCACCCTGCCCGGCGTCAGCTCCTTCCAGCTGCACTTCGCCGACCACGACGTGCTCACGCCCGGCGACGCGCCCGACGTCCTCGTGGCGATGAACCCGGCGGCCCTGAAGGCCAACCTGGGCGACGTCCCCCGCGGGGCCACGATCATCGTCAACACCGACGAGTTCACCAAGCGCAACCTCGGCAAGGTCGGCTACGCCGAGAGTCCGCTGGACGACGGGTCGCTCGACTCGTGGCAGGTGCACCCGGTGGCCCTGACCTCGATCACCGTCGAGGCGCTGGCGGGGTTCGACACGCTCTCCCGCAAGGACAAGGAGCGCGCGAAGAACATGTTCGCGCTCGGCCTGCTGTCCTGGATGTACCACCGGCCGACCACGGGCACCGAGCTGTTCCTGAAGAGCAAGTTCGGGGCCCGCCCCGACATCCTCGAGGCCAACCTCGCCGCCCTGCGCGCCGGCCAGAACTACGGCGAGACGACCGAGGCGTTCTCGGTGTCGTACGAGATCGCCCCGGCGAAGATGCCGCCGGGGACCTACCGCAACGTCACCGGCAACGTCGCCCTCGCCTACGGCCTCGTCACGGCCGCCCACAAGGCCGGGGTGCCACTGGTCCTCGGCTCCTACCCGATCACGCCGGCCTCCGACATCCTGCACACGCTGTCGGGCCTGAAGCGGTACGGCGTCACCACCATGCAGTGCGAGGACGAGATCGCCGGCATCGGGGCCGCGCTGGGCGCGAGCTTCGGCGGCGCCATCGGCGTGACGACGACGTCGGGCCCGGGGGTCGCGCTGAAGTCCGAGACCATCGGCCTCGCCGTCTCGCTCGAGCTGCCGCTCGTCATCGTCGACGTCCAGCGCGGCGGTCCCTCGACCGGCCTGCCGACCAAGACCGAGCAGTCCGACCTCCTGCAGGCGATGTTCGGCCGCAACGGTGAGTCGCCGGTGCCGATCGTCGCCCCGAGCTCGCCCGCCGACTGCTTCGACGCGGCGCTGGAGGCGGTGCGCATCGCCACCGCCTACCGCACTCCCGTCTTCCTGCTGTCCGACGGCTACCTCGCCAACGGCTCCGAGCCGTGGCGGCTCCCCTCGGTGCGCGAGCTGCCGACCATGACCGTGGACTTCGCGACCGAGCCCAACGACGTCGACGACAGCGGCGAGCCGGTCTTCCACCCCTACCTGCGCGACGACGAGTCGCTGGCCCGGCCGTGGGCCGTCCCCGGCACCCCGGGCCTGGAGCACCGCATCGGCGGCATCGAGAAGGCGAACATCACCGGCAACATCTCCTACGACCCCGACAACCACGACCTCATGACGCGGCTGCGCGCGGCCAAGGTCGAGGGCATCGCGGCGACCACCGGCGACCTCGAGGTCGACGACCCGAGCGGCGAGGCGGAGGTGCTGGTGCTCGGCTGGGGCTCGACCTACGGCCCGATCGCGGCGGCCGTCCGCAGCGTCCGCAACACCGGCGCCAAGGTCGCCCGCGCGCACCTGCGCCACCTCAACCCGTTCCCGGCCAACACGGGCGAGGTGCTGCGGCGGTACCGCGCCGTCCTCGTCCCGGAGATGAACATGGGCCAGCTCGCGCTGCTCCTGCGCGGGAAGTACCTCGTGGACGTCCAGTCGCTGACGCAGGTCCGCGGCCTGCCGTTCACCACCGTCGAGCTCGCCGACGCCATCGCGGCGCTGGCGCAGGGAGAGACCCGATGAGCACCACCGACCTCGGTATGCCGCGCACCGCGCCGAAGGCGGGCACCGCCGGCGTGCCGCTCCTGCCCGACGACGCGCCTCGGCAGAGCAAGAAGGACTTCACCTCCGACCAGGAGGTCCGGTGGTGCCCCGGCTGCGGCGACTACGCCATCCTGGCCGCGGTCCAGGGCTTCCTGCCCGACCTCGGGCTCAAGCGCGAGAACATCGTCTTCGTCTCCGGGATCGGCTGCTCGTCCCGCTTCCCGTACTACCTCGACACGTACGGCCTGCACTCCATCCACGGCCGTGCGCCGGCGATCGCGACCGGACTGGCCACGAGCCGCGAGGACCTCTCGGTGTGGGTGGTCACGGGTGACGGCGACGCCCTGTCGATCGGCGGCAACCACCTCATCCACGCGCTGCGCCGCAACGTCAACCTGACGATCCTGCTGTTCAACAACCAGATCTACGGTCTGACCAAGGGGCAGTACTCCCCGACCTCCCATGTCGGCACCGTGACCAAGTCGACCCCCCTCGGCTCGGTCGACGAGCCGTTCAACCCGGTCTCGCTCGCCCTCGGCGCCGAAGCGACGTTCGTCGCCCGCACCATGGACTCCGACCGCAAGCACCTCACCGAGGTCCTGCGCCAGGCGGCCGAGCACCGCGGCACCTCCCTGGTCGAGATCTACCAGAACTGCCCGATCTTCAACGACGGCGCCTTCGACCTGATCAAGGACCGCTCGCAGCAGGAGGCCCGGATCGTCCACCTCGTCGACGGCGAGCCCCTGCGGCTCGGCGCCGAGGGCGAGCGCCAGGTCCTGGTCCGCCACGACGGCGGCGCGCTGCGCTTCGTCCCCGAGGCCGATGCGGACCCCCGCGACGTCGTCGTGCACCACAGCGGCGCCGACGACCCGGCCCAGGCGTTCGCCATCTCGCGCCTGGACACGCCCGACATGGCGCACGTGCCCATGGGCGTCTTCCGCAGCGTGGACCGGCCGACCTACGACGACCAGGTCCGGGCCCAGGTGCGGGCCGCCGTCGACGGCGGTGGCGGTCGAGCCACGGACGCCGACCTCGACGGCCTGATCCACGGCAAAGACACCTGGACCGTGGCCTGATGGCCACCGCCAGGTGAGCGGTGACGAGCGGGAGGAGCTCCGCCGCGGCACGGCATACGGCTTCCTGGCCTACGCCATCTGGGGCGTCTTCCCGCTCTACTTCGCCGCGCTGAAGCCTGCCGGTGCCTGGGAGATCCTCGCCCACCGCATCGTCTGGACACTGGTCTTCTGCGCCGTCATCCTGCTCGTGCGCCGCGACCTCGTGTGGGCGCGGCAGCTGGTGGCCCGGCCCCGCCTGGCCGGGGGCGTCACCCTCGCCGCCCTGCTCATCGCCACGAACTGGGTCATCTACGTCTTCGCCGTGCTCACGGGCCGCACCACAGAAGCCGCCCTGGGCTACTTCCTCAACCCCATCGTGACGGTCGCGCTGGGTGTGGTCGTGCTGCGCGAGCGCCTGCGCCCGCTGCAGTGGGCTGCGGTCGCCATCGGCGCCGTCGCCGGGGTCTACCTCAGCGTCGTCGGCGGGCAGTTCCCACTCATCGCACTGAGCCTCGCCTTCTCCTTCGCGGCGTACGGCCTGGTGAAGAAGAAGGTGGGCGCCAGTCTCGACGCGATGCACTCACTCGCCGCGGAGACGGCCGTGCTCTTCCCGGTCGCCGTCGTCGTGCTCGTGGCGCTGGGCGTGGGCGGCGGCACCACGTTCACCCAGGACGTGCCCCTCCACCCCGCACTGCTGCTCGTCGCCGGCGTCGTGACGGCCGTGCCGCTGCTCCTCTTCGCCGCCGCAGCCCGCCGCATCCCGCTGACGACGGTGGGCCTGCTGCAGTTCATCACCCCGGTGCTGCAGCTCCTCTGCGGGGTGCTGCTCCTCGACGAGCACATGTCGACGGCCCGGTGGGTCGGATTCGGCATCGTGTGGGTCGCCCTGCTGGTGCTGACCGTCGACATGCTCGCCGACCGCCAGGGCCGTCGCCGCCGCTTCGCCAGCTCGGTCATCGAGGAGCCCGCCCCGTAGCCGAGATCGGTGCACACCACCGCGTCGCGAGGACCCACTGCGCAGAGGGGCGGCACGGCCGTCGCCGCAGGGGCAGGCCACGCACCGTGAGACGTATGCCGTGACGCGTGGCTGCGCTGCGGACATGGCTCGTCCCCCACCGGTGGTCGGCGGGGTGTGGGGCGGGGTCACGCTGGGTCGGCCTCGGGTGCGGCGGCTGGTCGGGCTGCGCGTCGGGCGAGGAGGTCGTCGTAGCTGCCTCGGGTGAGGTCCCACTCGACCCGCTCGCCGCCGCCGCCGTCGTCGCCGTCGCCGTCGTGGACGACGCGGCCGGCCAGGCGCCGCGTGTGCACGATCGTGTGGTGCCGCTCGCAGAGCAGGGCGGCGTTGCCCAGAGCGGTGGGGCCGAGGTCGGCCCAGTGGATCAGGTGGTGTCCGTCGGTCCAGGTCGGTGGGGCGTCGCAGCCGGGGTAGGTGCAGCCGCCGTCGCGCAGCCACAGTC
>NZ_DATBMI010000074.1:0-2149 GCF_036554925.1 Pedococcus sp. | reverse complement strand
CGCGAGGAGCCGACCGTCGACGTCGCGGTCGCGCCCGGCGCGCGCCCGGCACTGCTGGCGGCGCTGGTCCGCGGCTCCGGCGCGCAGGGCCGCACCCGGCCGCTCCTCGCGGTGACGGCCACCACCCGCGAGGCCGAGGACCTCAGCGCCGCCCTGCGCTGCTTCCTCGCCCCTGACACCGTCGCCGACTTCCCGGCCTGGGAGACGTTGCCCCACGAGCGGCTCAGCCCGCGCAGCGACACCGTCGGCAAGCGCCTCGCCGTGCTGCGCCGGCTGCGCCACCCGGACCCCGACGACCCCGCCTACGGCCCCCTCGACGTCGTCGTCGCGCCGGTGCGCGCCATCCTCCAGCCCGTCGTGAAGGGCCTGGGCGAGCTGCGCCCGGTGTCCCTGCGGGCCGGCGAGGAGGCACCCCTCGAGCAGGTCGTCGCGGACCTGGCCGCCGCGGCATACAGCCGCACGGACCTCGTGGAGCGGCGCGGCGAGTTCGCCGTGCGCGGCGGCATCCTCGACGTCTTCCCACCCACCGAGGACCACCCCGTCCGCGTCGAGTTCTGGGGCGACACGGTCGAGGAGATCCGCTGGTTCAAGGTCGCCGACCAGCGCAGCCTCGAGGTCGCCGAGCACGGCCTGTGGGCCCCGCCGTGCCGGGAGCTGCTGCTGACCGACGCCGTGCGCGAGAGGGCACGCATCCTGGTCGACCAGCTCCCCGGTGCGGCCGACCTGCTGGGCAAGCTCGCCGAGGGCATCGCGGTCGAAGGCATGGAGTCGCTCGCGCCGGCGCTCGTCGACGGCATGGAGAGCGTGCTCGACACCCTCCGCGAGGGCACGACGGTGGTGGTGTGCGACCCGGAGCGGGTCCGCACCCGCGCGCACGACCTCGCCGCGACCAGCCAGGAGTTCCTCGACGCCGGCTGGGCGAACGCCGCCGCCGGCAACGCCGTGCCGATCGACCTGCAGGGGGTGCTGGGCACCGCGTCGTTCTGGAGCCTGGCCGACCTGCGTGCGCACGCCCGCGAGGCCGGGTTGCCGTGGTGGGACCTCAATCCCTTCACCGCCGACGCCGAGCTCGCCGACGAGGCCACCACCGTGCTCGACACGGGCCTCGCGGAGGCGCCTCGCTACCGCGGCAGCACGCCCGACGCGGTCTCGGACCTGCGCCGCTGGGTGGCCGAGGGGTGGCGGGTCGTCGTCGTCACGGAGGGCCACGGCCTCGCCAAGCGCGTCCATGAGGTGCTCTCCGGTGAGGAGGTCCCGAGCCGCCTCGACGCCGACCTCGCCGACCTGGCGCCGGGCCTGGTGCACCTGACGACCGGCTCGCTCGGCAGCGGCTTCCTCGCGCCGGCGAGCCTGCTCGCCGTGGTCACGGAGACCGACCTCACCGGCACCGCGGGCCAGGGCGGGTCGACCAAGGACATGCGCCGTATGCCGTCGCGGCGCCGCAACCAGGTCGACCCCCTCCAGCTCAAGCCGGGTGACTTCGTCGTCCACGAGCAGCACGGTGTCGGCAGGTTCGTGGAGATGGTGCAGCGCACCGTCGGCGGCGCCACCCGCGAGTACCTCGTCCTCGAGTACGCCGCCTCCAAGCGCGGCCAGCCGGGCGACCGCCTCTACGTGCCGACCGACCAGCTCGACCAGGTCACCCGCTACGTCGGCGGCGAGCAGCCCACCCTCAACAAGATGGGCGGCTCCGACTGGCACAAGACCAAGACCAAGGCCCGCCGCTACGTCAAGCAGATCGCGGGCGAGCTGATCCAGCTCTACAGCGCCCGGATGGCCACCACCGGCCACGCCTTCGCCCCGGACACCCCGTGGCAGCGCGAGCTCGAGGACGCCTTCGCCTACGTGGAGACGCCCGACCAGCTGAGCAGCATCGACGAGGTCAAGGCCGACATGGAGCGGTCGGTGCCGATGGACCGCCTCATCTGCGGCGACGTCGGCTACGGCAAGACCGAGATCGCCGTGCGGGCCGCCTTCAAGGCGATCCAGGACGGCAAGCAGGTCGCCGTCCTCGTGCCCACCACCGTGCTCGCCGAACAGCACTACCGGACCTTCAGCCAGCGGCTGGCCGAGTATCCATTCACAGTTTCTTGCATCAGCCGTTTCAAGACGGCCGGCGAACAGAAGCGCACGCTTGAGAGCCTGGCCC
>NZ_DATBMI010000007.1:0-15346 GCF_036554925.1 Pedococcus sp. | reverse complement strand
TCGCGGTAGCGCCGGACGAGCAGCTTCAGGAAGGACAGCAGCGAGTCGGGGTCGTGCCGCTGGTCGGCGACGTTGACGAACTCGGGGGCGAAGCCGCCGTCGACGACCGGGCCGGGCCGCCGGCCGGGGTCCTCGACCGTGGAGAAGCCGCCGTGCGGGCCGGAGGTCCACTGCATCGGCGTCCGGACCGCGAGCCGGCCCTCGGCGTCGAGGTCCTCCCCCATGCCGATCTCCTCGCCGTAGTACAGCGTCGGCGTGCCCGGGAGGGAGAACAGCAGGCTGTAGACCATGCGCACCCGGCGCGGGTCACCGCCCATCATCGGCGGCAGCCTCCGCTTCAGGCCCCGGCTGTAGAGCTGCATCTCCGGCTCGGGGCCGAAGGCGGCGAAGACCTCCTGCCGGTCCTTCTCGCTCAGCTTGTCGAGGGTGAGCTCGTCGTGGTTGCGCACGAAGGTCGCCCACTGGCAGTCCTCGTGGATCGGCGGTCGCGCCTTGAGGGCCCTGGCCAGGGGCCGGGCGTCCTCGCGGGCGAGGGAGAGGTACATCGACTGCATCGTGATGAAGTCGAACATCATGTTCAGCTCGTCACCGGCGCTGCCCCCGAAGTACCGCTTCTGCTCCTGGTGCGGCAGGTTGACCTCGCCGAGCAGGATGCCGTCGCCGCGCCGCCGGCCGAGGAAGGCCCGCAGGGCCTTGAGGTACTCGTGCGGGTCGCCCGGCACGTCGTCGCCCGCGGTGTCGACGTCGGCGATGAGGACGGGCACGGCGTCGACGCGGAAGCCGGCGATCCCCACCTGGAGCCAGAAGCCGATCGACTTGGCGATCTCGTCGCGCACGGCGGGGTTGGCGAAGTTCAGGTCGGGCTGGTGCTTGTAGAAGTGGTGGAGGTACCACTCGCCCGTCTTCTCGTCGGGCTCCCAGATGCTGTCCTCCTTGTCGGGGAAGACGACCTTGTCCTTCGTGTCGGGCGGTGGGTCGGAGCGCCAGACGTAGTAGTCGCGGTAGGGGTTGTCCTTGCTGCGCCGGGCCGCCTTGAACCACGGGTGCTGGTTCGACGTGTGGTTGACGACGAGGTCGGCGATGACCCGGATGCCGCGGTCGTTCGCGGTGCGGATGAGCTCGACGAGGTCGCCGAGGTGGCCGAGCCTGCTGTCGACCCCGAAGAGGTCGGTGACGTCGTAGCCGTCGTCGCGGTCGGGCGTGGGGTAGAAGGGCATCAGCCACAGACAGGTCACGCCGAGCTCGGCCAGGTAGTCGATCCGCTGGGTGAGCCCGGCGATGTCGCCGACGCCGTCGCCGTCGGAGTCGAAGTAGGTCTCGATGTCGACGCAGTAGATGACGGCGTTCTTCCACCACAGGTCGCTGGTGTTGGACAGGCGCGTGGTCACGGGGCCTCCTCAGGCGCGGCGCAGCTCGGGCAGGACGTGCTCGCCGAAGGCGGCGATGAAGGCCTCCTGCTGCTGCCCGACGTGGTGCAGGTAGATCTCGTCGAAGCCGAGCTCGGCGTACTCCGCCAGCCAGGCCCGGTGCTGCCCGAGGTCCGGCGAGACGTTCACCGGGCCGCGGACCTCCTCCGGCTGGACCTTCTGCCACAGCACGTCGAACGCCTCGGCCGTCTCGATGTCCCACGAGATCGGCGGGCCGAAGACGTTGCCGCCCCACTGCTCGTGCGCGATCGCCAGGGCCTCCTCGTCGGTCGCGGCGAACGACAGGTGCACCTGCAGCGCGAGCGGCCCCGTGCCGCCGGCACCGCGGTAGGCGTCGACGATCTGGCGCAGCGTCTCCACGGGCTGGTTGACCGTCACGAGGCCGTCGGCCCAGGCCGCCACCCGGGCGGCACTCTCGACCGAGACCGCCGGGCCGATGAGCGGCGGCACCGGGTCGGGCAGGTCCCACACCCGCGCCCGGTCGACCGTGACGAGGCCGTCGTGGCTGACCTCCTCGCCGTGCAGCAGGCGACGGATGACGTGGACGCACTCCTCGAGGCGCTGGGTGCGGACCTCCTTGCGGGGCCAGCCGTCGCCGGTGATGTGCTCGTTGCTCGCCTCACCGCTGCCGAGCGCCACCCAGAACCGCCCGGGGAACATCTGCCCCAGCGTCGCGATCTTCTGGGCGTGCACCGCGGGGTGGTAGCGCTGCCCGGGTGCGCTGACGCAGCCGAGACGCAGCGACGTGGTGGCGAGCGCCGCCCCGAGCCAGGCCCACGTGTAGCCCGAGTGGCCCTGCTTCTCGCTCCACGGCGAGAAGTGGTCGGAGCACATCGCCATGTCGAAGCCCGCCTTCTCGGCGTGCTGGACATCGGCGAGCAGCCGGCGGGGGCTGATCTGCTCGTGGCTGGCATGGAAGCCGAACCGGGTCATCGCAGGTCCTCCACGGGCAGGTCCGCCGGCGAGGCCTCGTGCCCGTGCCGGCCCTTGGTGCGCTCGCGCTCCTTCATCTCGGCCTCGTAGACGTGTTGCTGCCCGCCCATGAGCTCGTCGCGCACCAGCTTCTCGATGCGCTGGAAGTCGGCGTAGTACCCGGCGTCGAACGCCTCCACGATCTGGAACGTCCACATGCCCGGCAGCACGTTGCGGCCGACCATCTCGCGGTCGATGGTGTCGGCGAGCTCGTCGTGGCCGGCCCTGCGCAGCATCTCGACGGCCTCGCCGAGCGCGAGGTCAGCGGTGCCCACCAGACGGTGCAGGCCGTAGAGCCTGCCGCGGACCTCCTCGATGGCCTCGAAGGCCTCGCTCACCTTGCCCACCGCCGCGACGGTGGCGGCGGTGGCCCCCTGGGGCCTGCGGTCCAGTGCGTCACTGCTCATGGGCCCAGTCTGGTGGGGACGCCCTCTCCCCGCGCGACGACGAACCGGGGGTGCGCCGCCTGCTCGCGGCACACCCCCGTCCGACGTCAGAGGTGCTCGGCTCAGGCGGCAGTGACCTCCGCCGGCCGGACGACCAGCGAGTCGAGGGCGTCGTCGCGGTCGACCACGACGGTGTCGCCGTCGCGGACCTCGCCCCCGAGCAGGGCCTTCGCGAGGCGGTCGCCGATCTCCTTCTGCACCAGGCGCCGCAGCGGCCGGGCGCCGTAGGCGGGGTCGTAACCGGTGAGCGCCAGCCACTCGCGCGCTGCCTCGGTGACCTCCAGGGTGACCCGGCGGTCGGCGAGACGGGTCGCCAGCTCGCGCACCTGCAGCTCGACGATGTGGCCGAGGTCCTCGGTGGAGAGCGGGTCGAAGACGACCACCTCGTCGAGCCGGTTGAGGAACTCCGGCTTGAAGGCCGCCCGCACCGCGCCCAGGACCGCCTCCTTCTTGTCTGCCCGCGACATCACCGGGTCGATGAGGAACTGCGAACCGAGGTTCGAGGTCAGCACGAGGATCACGTTGCGGAAGTCGACCGTGCGGCCCTGGCCGTCGGTGAGCCGGCCGTCATCGAGCACCTGCAGCAGGATGTCGAACGTCTCGGGGTGGGCCTTCTCCACCTCGTCGAGGAGCACGACGGAGTAGGGCCGGCGACGAACCGCTTCGGTGAGCTGGCCGCCCTCCTCGTAGCCGACGTAGCCGGGCGGGGCACCGATGAGCCGGGCGACGGCGTGCCGCTCGCTGTACTCGCTCATGTCGATGCGGACCATGGCCCGCTCGTCGTCGAACAGGAAGTCGGCCAGGGACTTGGCCAGCTCCGTCTTGCCCACGCCGGTCGGACCGAGGAAGAGGAACGAGCCGGTCGGCCGGTTCGGGTCGGAGATGCCGGCCCGGCTGCGGCGCACGGCGTCGCTGACGGCGCGGACGGCGGCCTCCTGGCCGATCAGCCTGGCACCGATGATCGACTCCATGCTGAGCAGCTTCTCGGTCTCGCCCTGGAGCAGCCGGCCGGCGGGGATGCCGGTCCAGGCGCTGATGACCTCGGCGATGTCGTCGGCGCCGACCCGCTCCTTGACCATGGTGTCCTCGCGGACCGTGCCCTCCGCCTCGAGCGCCGCCGCGATCTGCGTCTCCAGCTCGGGGATCTCGCCGAACTCGATGCGCGCGCCCGTCTCGTAGTCGAACTCGCGCCGGGCCTTCTCGAGACGGGTGCGGGCCTCGTCGAGTCGAGCCTTGAGCTCCCCGACCCGGTTGAGCCCGGACTTCTCGGCCTCCCAGCGGGCGTTGAGGCCGGCCAGCTGCTCGCTCTTGTCGGCAAGGGTCTGACGCAGCGCCTCCAGGCGCTCGCGGGAGGCCTCGTCCTTCTCGCCCTGCAGGTGCAGCTCCTCCATCGTGAGCCGGTCGACGGCGCGGCGGAGCTCGTCGATCTCCACCGGGGAGGAGTCGATCTCCATGCGCAGCCGGGAGGCAGCCTCGTCGACGAGGTCGATGGCCTTGTCGGGCAGCTGCCGGCCGCTGATGTAGCGGTCGGAGAGGGCAGCGGCGGCGACGAGCGCGGAGTCCTCGATCTCGACCTTGTGGTGCGCCTCGTAGCGCTCCTTCAGTCCGCGCAGGATGGCGATGGTGTCCTCGACGCTCGGCTCACCGACGAAGACCTGCTGGAAGCGCCGCTCGAGCGCGGCGTCCTTCTCGATGTGCTGGCGGTACTCGTCGAGGGTCGTCGCGCCGACCAGCCGCAGCTCGCCCCGGGCCAGCAACGGCTTGAGCATGTTGCCCGCGTCCATGGCACCCTCGCCGGTGGCGCCGGCACCGACCACGGTGTGCAGCTCGTCGATGAACGTCACGATCTGGCCACCGGAGTCCTTGATCTCCTCGAGCACCGCCTTGAGCCGCTCCTCGAACTCACCGCGGTACTTCGCGCCGGCGACCATGGCCCCCAGGTCGAGGCTCACGATCCGCTTGTCCCGCAGCGACTCCGGGACATCACCGTCGACGATGCGCTGGGCGAGCCCCTCGACCACAGCCGTCTTGCCGACGCCGGGCTCGCCGATGAGGACCGGGTTGTTCTTGGTACGGCGGGACAGCACCTGCACGACGCGGCGGATCTCGGCGTCACGGCCGATCACCGGGTCGAGCCGGCCGTCCCGGGCGGCCTGGGTGAGGTCCGTGCCGTACTTCGCGAGCGCCTCCGCGGTGGCCTCGGGGTTCTCGCTCGTCACCTTGTGGCCGCCGCGCAGTCGCGGGATCTCCGCCTCGACGGCCTTCGCGTCGAGACCCTCGAGGCCGCGGACCTGCCCCTTCTCGATGAGGGCCAGGAGCAGGACGTCGGTGGACAGGAACGAGTCGCCCATGGCCTGCATCAGCGTGGTGGCGTGCTGCAGCACCGCCAGCGCCTGCTGCCCGAGGCCCGGCGTGGCGACGGTGGCGCCGGTCGTCGTGGGCAGCCTGCCGAGCGCAGCACGTGCGGCGGCCGCGACGGCGTCGGCGGACGCGCCGGCCGAGGAGAGCAGGGCCGCGGTCGTGGTGTCCGGCTGCTCGGCGAGCGCGAGGACGAGGTGGGCGGGGGTGATCTCGGCGTGGCCGCCGGACTGGGCTGCGCGCTGGGCGACGGCGAGTGCCTCGCCCACCTTGGCAGTCGGCTTCAACTCCATGGGTGTCGTCTCCTGGGGCGTGGTGTCGTGCGGTGGTTCACGCGGTGCAACCCGCACAAAGTTGAGTGTATTCCGCTCAACTTGCAGCCCGCACGGCCCCCCCACCGGGAGAGCGTGGCCGGTGCCGCTTCCCGGGCCTCAGGAGCCCGTTGAACGGCACACCACCCGCCCCGGCACCCGCCTGCCAGGCACTGCCGCAGCCCTACGGGGCGATGAGGACCCGGTAGCCGCTGGGCAGCTCGCGAGCCGGCACCTGGACCCACCCACGGGTGTAGTCGGGCCGCGGCTCGCGGCCGCGCAGCACCACGGCGACCCGCTCGCGCTCCACGGCCGCACGCAGGTCGGCCAGGGAGTAGGCCTCGTCGCCGGCATGGCGCTGGATCGTCACCGCGTCGCAGCCGGCGACGTAGGCGACCGTCGGCGACGAGGGCCCCAGCAGGGTGCACGGCGGGGCGACCCCGCGCGCGGCGAGGGCGTCGGCCACCGCCACCCAGCGCGTCCGGGAGGCGGTCTGGGCCGAGAGGACGTCCTCGAGCACCCGGTACTGCACCACGGAGTGGGCGGCCAGGGCGACCGCCACCAGGCCGGCCGGGACCAGGCGCAGTCGGCCGCCGCGCGCGGTGCTGAGGCGGTGCAGCGCCTGGCCCACCGGCAGCGCCAGCAGGGCGTAGGCCGGCAGCATGAACCGGGGCGCGGCGTACCCGACGAGGAACAGGTAGGGGAAGGCGAGCACCCCTCCCACCCAGGCCGACAGCAGCGTTGCCTCGGTGGCCCCCGGGGCCGCGGTGCGCCGCTCACGCAGGGCGAGCCACACCGCCGCGACGACGAGGGCGGCACCCACCACCCAGAGCACGACCCCGAAGGCCGGGATGGGCTGGT
Organism: Pedococcus sp.; assembly: GCF_036554925.1. Lineage (NCBI taxonomy): Bacteria > Bacillati > Actinomycetota > Actinomycetes > Micrococcales > Intrasporangiaceae > Pedococcus > Pedococcus sp. The sequence goes on along the minus strand of NZ_DATBMI010000007.1, from coordinate 8,971 downwards.
CCGCGCGGACGCAGGGCCGGCACAGGATCGGCCCGTCGAGCGCCCGGAGCTGGTAGTCGGGCACGAAGCGCTCCCCGGTGCCCTGGGTGCTCAGGGCGCGGTACACCCGCGCCGGGATGCCGCCGTAGCGCAGCTGCGCCTCCACCAGCCACGGGACGGCACCGGCAACGGACCCGACGGCAGCCGGGACCAGCAGCCGCACGGCACGGCGCCGCCACTGCGGATGGGCGAGGACGGCGACACCGAGCGCCCCGAGGAGCGGCGCGACGTCACCGGGCCGGACCAGCGTGGCCAGGCCGACCGCGGCGCCTCCCGCCCACCGCAGCCATGCGGGTGCGAGCCCGAGGGCGTCGCACAGCAGCGCCCCGGAGGCGAACACACACGCCAGGGCGATGGCGACGTTCGGCATCGTCGTCGGCCCGTAGAACACGGTCACCCACAGGGTCGACAGGGCCAGGGCAGCCAGCGGCACCGAGCCGTCCGCGCGGACCCGGAGCCACACGGCATATGCGGCATAGAGACCGACGGCGGCCAGCACGGCGAGGTAGACCCGCAGCGCCTCCGGAGACCCGGTGACCGCCTGGATCGGGGCGACCAGCCAGGACATGCCTCGCGCCCGGGGTGCCGAGAAGACGAGGGCGGGCCGGCGCGGGTCCGTCTGGCTCGCGTAGACCGACTCGTCCCAGCCGAGCGGGACGTCGGCGACGAGGACGACCTGCGCCAACCCGAACACGGCGGCGACCACCGCCAGCCAGACCCGCGCGGGGACGCCCGCCCTCCGCCACACGTCACTCATGCCCATGGGCGCCAAGTCTCTCCGATCAGCGCCTGCCCGTCGTGGAATGCCGCGTAGCGGGGGCGCGTCGAGGCGACGCGGCGACTCGGGCGGCGCCAGGCACCCCGATCGACCGGGCTACCAGCGCATTCCTTTTGCCAAGAATTTACGGTCACGAGGGTCCTGCCTGAGAACTTCTCCGGCTTGGGGTCGCGGAAGCCAGCCCCTGTGGGGTCGGCCCGTCGATACCAGGAGGAAACCCTTGCGAGCACAACGACGTACCGTGACCGCCACCGCGATCCTCGCCGCAGCGGGACTGGCCGTGACCACCCTCGCCGCCGGCCCCGCCAGCGCCGACAAGCCGGATGACCCCGCCAAGATGGCCAAAGCGGTCCGGGTCGAGGCTGTCAACGCACACCTGAAGGCGTTCCAGCGCATCGCCGACCGCAACGACGGCAACCGCGGCGCCGTCTACAACAACACCGACGGAGCCCTCAACGGCACGCTCGGGGGCCCCGCCGACGACTACGCCCCGATCACACCCGACGCGGCCGCCTGAGCCCAACGCTCACAGCCGCACCCGGTGCCCCGGTCCGCAGAGCGGGCCGGGGCACCGGTGCGTCACCATCCGTGTGCGGCAACGGGCAGCGTCGCGTGGCCGCGAGGCACACCATGGCGTCACGGGTTGCCGGCGCTGGCGGGGCCGAGCGGCCGGACCCGAGTTAGCCTGCGGGACATGACGAGAGCCACCCCCACGCCGACCGACCGCGCCCGGCAGGTCGCCGTGACGGTCAGCGAGGTGCTCTGCGTCCTCGGCACCCTCGTGGGCGTCGGGTTGCTCGGGGGGACGCGGGTCGAGGAGTCCTCCGGCGGGGCCCTGGCCGCGGATGCCACGCTGCTCGCCCCCGCCGGTCCGGCCTTCTCGATCTGGTCGGCGATCTACCTCGGCCTGGCCGCCTACACCGTCTGGCAGTGGCTGCCGGACCAGGCGACCGACACCCGGCACCGGCGCATCGGCTGGCTGGCCGCGGCCTCGATGCTGCTCAACGCCGGGTGGCTGCTCGTCACCCGGCAGGGCTGGATCTGGGTCAGCGTCGTCGTGATCGCCGCCCTGGTGGTGGTGCTCGGTGTCCTGGTGCGCCGCCTGACCGAGCGGCCGTCGTACGGCGTCGCCGAGGTCGTCATCGTGGACGGCACCTTCGGCGCCTACCTCGGCTGGGTGTGCGTGGCGACCTGCGCCAACGTCACTGCCGCGCTGGTCTCGAGCGGCGCCGACCCCGGGTCGCCGGCGAGCGAGGTGTGGGCGGTGGCGGTCCTCGTGCTCGTGGCCGGGGTGGGGGTGATGCTCGCCCGTCGGCTCGACGGCCGGTATGCCGTGGCCCTCGCCATCGCGTGGGGGCTGCTCTGGATCGCGGTGGGCCGGGCCACCGACGAGCCGCAGTCGACGGTCACCGCATGGGCCGCCGTGGCCGCCGCGGTCGTGGCCGTCGGGTCCGCGGTGCGGGTCAGGCGCCGGAGCATCGAACCCCTCTGACCACCGCGACCGCGACTAGGCCGTGGGGTGGTCGACGGCCGTGGGGTGCATGCCGGGCCGGGTCTGGAGGGCGAGCCCGGTGACGGCGCGGGCCACCAGCTCCTCGGGCGACAGGGAGACGTCGAGCACGATGCCGGACTCGTCGGGCTGGAGCGGCTCCAGGGTCGCGATCTGGGAGTCGAGCAGCGAGGCAGGCATGTAGTGGCCCGCCCGGCTCGACATCCGCTCGCGGATCACCTCCGCCGACCCGTCGAGGTGCACGAAGTCCAGCGACGGCGGCCCGCCCGCGAGGACGTCGCGGTAGGCACGCTTGAGGGCGGAGCAGGCGATGACCGTGGAGCGCCCCTCGGCGGCCCGTTCGGCCATCCAGGCGGCAAGGTCCTGCAGCCAGGGCCAGCGGTCCTCGTCATCGAGCGGGATGCCGGCGCGCATCTTCTCGACGCTGGCCCGGGAGTGGAAGTCGTCGGCCTCGGCGAAGAGCAGGCCGGTCGCGCTGCTGAGGCCGTGCGCCACCGTCGTCTTCCCGCAGCCCGAGACGCCCATGACCACGACGTGCCGCGTGTGGAGGCTGACGTCGAGCGGCGTGCGGGCCTCCAGCGGGGCGCCGACTCCGGCGGGGGTGGTGGTCACGGAGGCTCTCATCTCGTCGGGGTCGGGGTCAGCGCTGGTCAGCGCTGGTCAGCGGAGGGTGGCACCCGGGGTGTGGCTGGCCAGCAGGTCGAGGTCCGCCCGGGTGGGCGCTCCCTCCCAGTCTCCGCGCGAGGAGACGGCGAAGGCACCTGTCGCCACGGCGCGGGCCAGGCACTCCGGGGGTTCGAGGCCGTCGAGGACGCCCGACAGGTAGCCGGCGCTGAAGGCGTCTCCCGCCCCGATCGGGTCGATGGCGGTCACGGGCACGGCGGGGGCGTCGGCCCTCCCCGCTCGGGTGTGCACGCTGGCGCCGGCGGGCCCGCGCTTGACCGCGACCTGCTGCACGCCCTCGTCGAGCAGGTGGGCGACCGCGGCGTCCTCGTCGCCGGTGGCCACCAGGTCGAGCTCGTCGTCGGACGCGACGACCAGCGTGGCGCGTCGGGCCAGCGGTGCGAGCGACTCGCGGGCCTGGTCACGACTCCAGAGCCGGCCGCGGAAGTTCACGTCGAAGGAGACGAGAGCGCCTGCGGCGCGGGCCGACTCGACCGCCCACGACACGGCCTCTGCCGCCGTCCCGGACAGTGCAGGGGTGATGCCGGTGACGTGCAGGATGTGCGGGGCGGTGCGCAGGGCCTCGGCCACGTCGTCCTTGCCGATGGCGGAGCCGGCCGACCCTGCGCGGCGGTACTCCACCCTTGTCAGGTCGGCGGACCGCTGCTCCACGAACATCAGGCCGGTCGGTCGCATGCCGTCGACCACAGCGCAGCTGGTGTCGACACCCTCGGCCCGCAGCTCGCGCAGCACGAGGCGGCCGAACGTGTCGTCGCCCACCCGGCCGGCCCAGGCGACCGTGTGACCGAGCCGCGAGAGCCCGATGGCGACGTTGGACTCCGCGCCGGCGAGGCGCACGGTCTGCCGACCCCCCTGGACGAGGGGACCGTCCGACCGGAACGACACCATCGACTCCCCGAAGGTCAGCACCTCGACGGCTGGGCGCGTCATCGTGTATGCCGTTCTGCCGCAGTGACGTACGCGCGGGCGCGGCTGCGCAGCGCATCGAGGTCTCCGCCGGAGGCGGCATCGCCGACGAGGGGGCTGCCCACCCCCACACCGATGGCGCCGACCGCGAGGTAGCCGTCGAGCTCCTCCAGGCCCACTCCCCCGACCGCGACGAACGGGATGTGCGGGAACGGGTCGCGGACGGCCTTGAGGTAGGCCGGTCCACCGATCGAGGCGGGGAAGAGCTTCACGACGCTCGCGCCCTGCTGCACCGCGGTCCAGGCCTCGGTGGGGGTGAGGGCACCGGCAGCGACCGGCAGGCCCCGCTCGGCGGCGACCGCGATGGACGGCGTCACGGCGGGGGTGACCACGAACTGGGCGCCGGCGGCCTCGACGTCGGCGACGTCGGCGGCCGTCAGCACGGTGCCCGCGCCGATCTGGGCCCCCTCCGGCAGCTGGGCCCGGACCCTCTCGATGGCCTCACGGGCACCCGGGGTGGTCAGCGAGATCTCGACGAACCGCACCCCCTCGTCGAACAGCGCCAGCGAGGTCGCGACGGCGGCCTCACCGTCCATGCCGCGGATGATCGCCATCACGCGCGCCCGGGTGAGGGCGTCGACGAACGCGCCCGACGGCATACCTGTCGGCACGCTCGTCACCACTCGGCGAACGAGCCGTCGGCGTGCCGCCAGACCGGCCCGCGCCAGGCGTGACCGCGCTTGTCGGCCGCGCGCACCGTCTGCTCGTCGATCTCGACGCCGAGCCCGGGCCCGGTCAGCCGCTCGATGTGCCCGTCCACGAACTGCAGCGGCTCGGTGTCCACGACGTAGTCGAGCACCTCGGCGCCCTGGTTGTAGTGGATGCCGATGCTCTGCTCCTGGATCAGGTAGTTCGGCGTCGCGAACCCGACCTGGAGGCAGGCTGCGAGCGCGAGCGGGCCGAGCGGGCAGTGCGGGGCGAGCTGGACGTCGTAGACCTCGGCGAGCGAGGCGATCTTGCGGGTCTCGGTGATGCCGCCGGCGTGCGAGAGGTCCGGCTGAGCCACGGCGATGCCCGCCTGGAGCACCGGGAGGAACTCCTGCCGGCTGTAGAGCCGCTCCCCCGTCGAGACGGGCGTGGTGGTCGACCTGACGAACTCGCCGATGAGGTGGGAGTTCTCGGGGACGACCGGCTCCTCGAGGAAGAACGGCCGGTAGGGCTCCAGCAGCGGCGCGACGCGCTTGGCGTTGGCGAGGGTGAAGCGGCCGTGGAAGTCGACCGCGACGTCGCCGTGGTGCCCCAGCACGTCGCGCGCCGCTGCCACGCGCTCGACGACGCCGTCGATCTCGGCGACGGTGGCCACCGGGCTCATCCGCCCCGACGCGTTCATCTTCACCGCGGTGAGGCCGGCCTCGACCTGCTCGCGGATGTGGTCCGCGACCTCGGCGGGCTCGTCGCCACCGACCCAGCCGTAGACCCGGATCCGGTCGCGGACCGGACCGCCGAGCAGCTGGTGCACGGGTGCGCCGAAGTGCTTGCCGGCGATGTCCCACAGCGCCTGGTCGAGCCCGGACACGGCACTGGCCAGGATCGGCCCACCCCGGTAGAAGGAGCCCTTGGTCATGACCTGCCAGTGGTCCTCGACGCGCAGCGCGTCCTGGCCGACCAGGATCTCGCTGAGCTGCTCGACCGCGGTGCGGACGGTCTCGGAACGGCCCTCGCAGGTGGCCTCGCCCCAGCCGACGATGCCGCTCTCGGTCTCGATGCGGACGAACAGCCAGCGGGGAGCGACGAGGAAGGTCTCGACCCTCGTGATGCGTGTCATGGACTCAGCCCTTCGTCGCGCCGGCGGTCAGGCCCGAGACGACGTACTTCTGGGCGAAGAGCGCGATGAGCATGATCGGCAGGGTGACGACGGTGGAGGCCGCCATCAGGCCGCCCCAGTCGATGCTGGCGTAGCCGACGAAGTCGAAGATCGCCACCGGCAGCGTCTTGGTGTCGGCGCTCGAGAGCACCAGGGCGAACATGAAGTTGTTCCAGGAGAAGATGAACGACAGGATCCCCGCGGTGGCGATGCCGGGCGTCGAGAGCGGCAGGGTGATCCGGCGGAAGGCTCCGATGGGGGTGAGACCGTCCACCATGGCCGACTCCTCCAGCTCGAGCGGGAGGCCGTCGAAGTAGCCCATCATGATGTAGACGATCAGCGGCAGCGACACGAACATGTGGCTGAGGATCAGCACCGTGAAGCCGCCGACCATCTTGAGGTTCGAGAAGACGTAGTACCACGGAACCAGCAGCGAGACCGCCGGGATGATGCGGGCCATCAGCACGACGAGCGCCGAGCGCCGCATCGAGAAACGGCTCATCGAGTAGGCGGCCGGCACGCCGAGCAGGATCGACAGCGCGGTCGCGGCGAAGGCGACCCAGAGGCTGTTGACGATGAACTGCACGTAGTTCGCCTGCTGGAGCACCTTGTCGTAGTTGTCCCACGTCGGCGTGAAGACGATCGCCTTGTCGGGGTTGTAGATGTCGACGTTGGTCTTGAGCGAGGCGGCGACCATCCAGGCCAGCGGGGCCAGCAGCGCCAGCACCACGACGACCAGGGCGGCGACGCGGAAGACCTTGTACGGAGTGCGGGCTCGCATCAGGCGGCGTCCTTCCGGCGAGTGGTGACGGCCCACATCGAGCCGATGATGATGAGGAAGAAGATGATGAGCACCGCCGAGGAGACGCCGTACTCGTTGTAGTCGAAGCTCAGGCCGTAGGCGTACACGTTGAGCGTCTCGACCTCGTGGAACGAACCGCCGCCCTTGCCCTTGGTGGCGTAGAGGATGTCGAAGGTCTTCAGCGCGTCGATGCCGCGCAGCAGGACCGCCACGACGACGGTCGGCATGAGCAGCGGGAGCGTGACGTGCCGGAAGCGCTGCCAGGCGTTCGCGCCGTCGATCATGGCCGCCTCCTGCGGCTCGTCCGACAGCGACGTCAGACCGGCCAGGAGGATGAGCACGATCATCGGCGTCCACTGCCAGATGTCGATGAGCATCGTCGTCGGCAGCGCGGTCCTCTCACCCGCGAGCCACGGCCACGGGCCGAGGCCGAACCAGGCGAGGAAACGGTTGGCCAGGCCGATGTTGGGGTCGAAGATGAGGCGCCACATCATGCCGACGGCCACGGGGGTGGCGACCAGCGGCAGGAGGATGGCGACACGCACCCACTTCTCGCCCTTGAAGGGCCGCCAGAGCAGCAGCGCGATCGCCATGCCGAGCACGACCTCGACGAGGAGCACCCCGCCGGTGAAGACGACCGTGCGCAGCACCGCCGGCCAGAACCGCTCGGTGTCGCCGAGCACCTCGAGGTAGTTGGCGAAGCCGATGAACTCCGACTCCGCGCGCACCGACCCCTCGGCGTCGGTGAGGCTGAGGTACACCGTCCACACCACCGGGAAGACGATGAGGAGGGCGACGAAGACCATCGCCGGGGCGGCGAACAGCCACTTGCGGTGGCGGTTTGCCCAGCGTGCCCAGGCGGGCGTGCTGGGGGAGGTGGTGAGGCTGGTCTCCCTCGCGGTGCTGGGGGTGGTGGTCGTGGCAGCCATGCGTGCTCCGTCGCGGGTGGTGTCGCGGGTGGTGTCGCGGGTCGTGACGTGGGGGGCCGGGTGGCCCGGTGGCCCGGTGGCCGGGTGGCCGGGTGTGCCGGTGGCCGGGTGTGCCGGTGGCCGGGTGGACCGGTGGGCGGGTGGACCGGTGGCCGGGTGGACCGGTGGCCGGGTGGGCCGGTGGCCGGGCGCCCGAGAGCTCGGGCACCCGGCCGGCCTCACCCGGCGAGGGTGCTACTTGTTCTCGTCGTCCAGGAACTTCTGGAACGCCTCGTTGGCGGCGTCTGCCGAGGCAGCCGCGTCCTTGCCGGTGATGGCGTCGACGATGGGCTGGCCGACGATCTCGCGGGCCTCCGCGACCTTGACCACGAGCGGGCGGTCGTGGCCGACGCCGTTCTTGGACATCGCGGCGTTCGCCTCGACGAGGTCCTTCGGGTAGGTCGCGGTCGCGGCGGGGTCGGAGGAGACCGACGTGCGGCCGCCGGGGACTCCGGCCTTCTCGTTCTCGAGGGTCTGGGCCTTGCTGGTGGCCCACTCGATGAACTTCCAGGCGTTGTCCTGGTTCTCCGAGGACTCGTTCACGCCGAGGGCCCACGACGGGATGTCGTAGGGCTTGGAGCCGGCCGGGCCCTCCGGGAAGGCGGCGAAGCCGACGGTGTCGCTGACCTTGGACTTGGCCGGGTCGGTGGCGTTCTTGTAGAGCGAGTTCGCCTCGGTGTAGAAGGCCGCCTTGCCCTGGGTGAAGATCGCCATCGCCTCGGGCCAGCCCATGTCGGTGCTGACGTTCGCCGGGCCGAGGTCCTTGATCAGGCCGCCGTAGAAGGCGTAGGCCTGCTTGGCCTCGGGGCTGTTGACCGCCGCCTTGCCGCTCTCGTCGACGAAGTCACCGCCGAAGGAGTAGAGGAAGCTGGAGAACTGCGTCACGGCCGGGGACTTGCCGGTGCGGGCCACGAAGCCGGCCACGCCGGGGTTGTCCGCCTTGATCTTGGCGGCCATCGTCTTGAGCTCGTCGAGGGTCTTCGGCGGGTTGGTGTAGCCGGCCTTCTCGAGCAGGTCCTTGCGGTAGTAGAGGACCTCCTGCTCGGTGATGAGCGGGACGCCGACGACCTTCTCCTCGTACGTGGTCGCCTGCACCGGGCCCTGCTTGAAGTCGCTCCAGTCCCACTCCTTGTTGGACTGCGCCTTCTCCGTCAGGTCGGCGAGGTACTTGTTCTTCGCGAAGAGCTTCCCCTCCTGCAGGGGGCGGTACATCATCACGTCCAGGTCGCTCGAACCGGCGTTGAGCTTGACGTTGTACTGGTCGGACAGCTGGTCCTCGCCGAGCTGGGTGATCTCGACCTTCAGGCCGGACTCCTTCTCGAACTCCGGCAGGGCCTTCTTGATGTTCTCCGTCCACACGTGGTTGGCGAGCGTCACGCGCACGGTCTTGGACCCTGCGCTCTGCTCGCCGCCCCCACCG
>NZ_DATBMI010000242.1:0-34291 GCF_036554925.1 Pedococcus sp. | reverse complement strand
GCCTGCACGGCCCGGAAGAAGTTGCGGCCGATGCGGCCAAAGCCATTGATCCCTACGCGAACAGTCACTGTTCCTCAGCCTTCCGAAAGGGGGGACGGTGTGCCGCGTCGGCGCGGCACTGGTGCCGCCTCCGACCCTAGTGGAGGGCAGGGGGCGGCTGACACCCGAGTCCGTGCTACGAGCGGGTATGCCGCGGGGCCGGCCGGCCGCGCGGCATACCGGCCCCGTAGGGGGTTACTGGTCGCCGCCGAAGAGGTCGCGGGTGTAGACCTTCTCGCGCACGTCCTCGAGCTCGGCCGCCATCCGGTTGGCGACGATGACGTCGGAGAGCTCCTTGAACTCCGCGAGGTCGCGCACCACCCGCGAGCCGTAGAAGTCGTCCCCGGCCAGGCCGGGCTCGTAGACGACGACCTCGACGCCCTTGGCCTTGATGCGCTTCATGATCCCCTGCACGCTGCTGGCGCGGAAGTTGTCGGAGTGCGCCTTCATGATCAGCCGGTGGATGCCGACCCTGCGGGGGCGGCGGTCGAGGATGTCGAAGGCGACGAAGTCCTTGCGCAGCGAGTTGGCCGTGACGATCGCCTCGATGAGGCTCTGCGGCACCGACTGGTAGTTGGCGAGCAGCTGCTTGGTGTCCTTGGGCAGGCAGTAGCCGCCGTAGCCGAAGGAGGGGTTGTTGTAGTGGTCGCCGATCCGGGGGTCGAGCGAGACGCCCTCGATCACCGCCCGTGAGGACAGGCCGCGCGAGATCGCGAAGGAGTCGAGCTCGTTGAAGAAGGCGACCCGCATCGCGAGGTAGGTGTTGGCGAAGAGCTTGATCGCCTCGGCCTCCGTGCTGTCGGTGAGCACGACCGGGACGTCGGGGTCCGCGGCGCACTGCTGCAGCAGGGCGGCGAAGCCGCGAGCCCGCTCGCTCGTCTCGCCGACGACGATGCGCGAAGGGTGGAGGTTGTCCCAGAGCGCCTTGCCCTCGCGGAGGAACTCCGGGCTGAACAGGATGTTCTCGCTCCCGGATCGGGCGCTGAGCTCCCTCGTGAAGCCCACCGGAACGGTGGACTTGATCACCATCACGGCGTCCGGGTTGATCTCGAGGACGTCGCGGACGACCCCTTCCACCGTGGAGGTGTCGAAGTAGTTCGTCTCCGGGTTGTAGTCCGTCGGCGTCGCGATGACGACGTACTCGGCGCCGGTGTACGCGTCCTTCGGCTCGACCGTGAACCGCAGGTTGAGTGGGTGGTTCGCGAGGTGGTCCGCGACCTCCGGGTCGTCGATGGGGCTGCGCCCGTCCTGGAGCATGCGCACCCGGTCGGCGTCGATGTCGAGGGCCACGACGTCATGGTGCTGCGCCAGCAGGATCGCGATGGACAGCCCGACGTAGCCGGTGCCGACGACGGCGATGGCGGAGCGGCGGGCGTCGGCCGGGGTCGTCGCCGCCTCAGGCATCGAGCATGTCCGCGGTGAGGTTGGCGTCGGTCCCGGGGATGCCGAGGTCCTGGGCCCGCTTGTCGGCCATGGCCAGCAGCCGGCGGATCCGCCCGGCGACGGCGTCCTTGGTCATCGGTGGCTGCGCGAGCTGCCCCAGCTCCTCCAGCGAGGCCTGCTTGTGCTCGAGGCGCAGCGCCCCGGCCTCGCGCAGGTGGTCCGGGACCTCCTCGCCGAGGATCTCGAGGGCACGCTGCACCCGCGCGCCCGCCGCCACCGCGGCGCGCGCGGAGCGGCGCAGGTTCGCGTCGTCGAAGTTCGCCAGGCGGTTGGCGGTGGCCCGGACCTCCCGGCGCATCCGGCGCTCCTCCCAGGCGAGGACGGCGTCGTGGGCACCCAACCGGGTGAGCATCGCCCCGATGGCGTCGCCGTCGCGGAGCACCACGCGGTCGACCCCGCGGACCTCACGCGCCTTGGCGCCGATGCCGAGCCGGCGCGCTGCCCCCACGAGGGCGAGCGCTGCCTCGGGCCCCGGGCACGTGACCTCCAGCGCCGACGAGCGTCCTGGCTCGGTGAGGGACCCATGGGCGAGGAAGGCCCCGCGCCAGGCCGCCTCGGCGTCGCACGCGGCGGCGCTGACGACCTTCGGGGGCAGGCCCCGGACGGGACGGCCGCGGGTGTCGATGAGGCCGGTCTGGCGGGCCAGGGCCTCGCCGTCCTGGACGACCCGCACGACGTAGCGACTGCTCTTGCGCAGCCCACCGGCCGCCATCACGAGGACCTCGGAGCTGTGCCCGTAGAGGTCGCCGATGTCGCGGCGGAGCCGCCGAGCGGCGTTGGCGGTGTCGAGCTCGGCCTCCACGACGATGCGCCCGCCCACGATGTGGAGTCCGCCCGCGAAGCGCAGGGTCGAGGCGACCTCGGCCTTCCGGCAGCAGGGTTTCGTCACCTCGAGCCTGCTGAGCTCGTCCTTGACCTTCGCCGTCATCGCCATGCCGTCATCCTGCCACCCGTGTCCACTACCTCCGCCGGCCGCTGCTGCTCCCCCGCCGGACTCCTGCCCACGCCCTCCGGCCCCTGGCCTGCCCCGTGACGATGCCGTCGGCACAGCGCCGCCCGGGTCCGCTCAGGCAAGGACGTCACGGTAGGCCGCGGCCAGCCGCAGGGAGTCATGCTGCCCCGGCCGGTCCTTCTTCGCCACCGGCGCGACGACGACCTCGGCGCCGAGCCGGGCCGCGGCGCGCCGGAGGCCGGTCTCGTCGTCGACGGCGCCAGGGTCCGCGAGCACGATGTCGAGGCGCAGTCGTGGCGCGTGGTCGGCGAGGGTCTCGAGGTGCTGCGCGGCGGAGAAGCCAGCGGTCTCACCGGCGTGCTCGACGTTGAGGGTGAGCAGGCGGCGGGCCTGGGTGTCGTGCAGGGCCGCCCGCAGTGCCGGGACCATGAGGTGCGGCATGACCGAGGTGAACCACGAGCCCGGGCCGAGGATCACCCAGTCGGCTCGTTCCACGGCGCGCACCGTGGCCTCCGGGGCCGGCGGGTCGGCCGGGTCCAGGGCGATGCTGCGCACCCGCCCGTTCGCCGTCGCCACGGCGACCTGCCCCCGGACCCTGGTCACCTCGTCGGGCCGGGCCGGGTCGATGCCCGCCACCTCGGCCTCGATCTCCAGTGGCACCGCCGCCATGGGCAGCACGCGACCCCTGGCGTTGAGCAGCCGCCCGACGAGGTCGAGCCCGGCGACCGGGTCCTCCTGGTGGAGCTCCCAGAGCGCGACGATCAGGAGGTTGCCCAGGGCGTGGCCGCCGAGGTCCCCGCCGCCGCGGAAGCGGTGCTGGAGCACGTCCCGCCAGATGTGTCCCCACTCCGACTCCTCGCAGAGCGCGGTCAGGGCCATCCGCAGGTCGCCGGGAGGCAGCACGTCGAACTCGTCGCGCAGGCGGCCGCTCGACCCGCCGTTGTCGGCGACGGTGACGACCGCGGTGATGTCGTCGCTGACCAGTTTCAGGGCAGACAGCGACGCAGCGAGCCCGTGGCCCCCGCCCAGGGCCACGACGGCGGGGCCGCTCACTCCTGCCCCAGGTCGCGGTGGACCACGAAGGTGGCGGTCTCGCCGGTCCCGAGCGCCATGGCCAGCGCCTCCGCCACGGCGACCGACCGGTGCTTTCCACCGGTGCACCCGACGCCGATCGTGGCGTAGCGGCGGCCCTCACGGACGTAGCCGGCCGTCACCGGGCGCATCAGGTCGACCACGCGGTCGATGAACTCCGACGCGCCCTCCTGACCCATGACGAACTCGGCCACCGGCTCGTCCTTGCCGCTGAAGTTGCGCAGCTCGGGGATCCAGAACGGGTTCGGCAGGAACCGCATGTCGAACACGAAGTCGGCGTCGAGGGGCACGCCGTACTTGAAGCCGAACGACATCACGGCGATGCGCAACCGGGGCCCGGCCTCCTTGGTGAACACCGGCGCGACCTTCTTGGCGAGCTGGTGGACGTTGAGGCCGGAGGTGTCGATGACGACGTCGGCATCGGCCCGGAGGTCCTGGAGGAGGCTGCGCTCACGGACGATCCCGTCGAGCAGACGTCCCTCGCCCTGCAGCGGGTGGGGCCGTCGGACGCTCTCGAACCTGCGGACCAGCGCCTCGTCGGTGGCGTCGAGGAACACGAGGTTCGGCCGCCAGCCGCGGCTGCGGAGCTCGTCGAGGGATTCGCGCAGGTGGGTGAACCCCCGGGCCCGGACGTCGACCACGGCCGCGATGCGCGGGACGCCGTCGGCGCCCTGCCGCTTCCCGGCCAGCTCCGTCAGCGGGACGAGCAGGTGGGGTGGCAGGTTGTCCACGACGTACCAGCCGGAGTCCTCGAGGACGTTGGCGGTGGTGGTCCGCCCGGCCCCACTCATGCCGGTGACGATGACGAGCTCGGTCCGCTCCGGTGCTGGGCGGGCCTCGGGGTCAGTCACGGCGCTGCTCCTCGTTGTCGTCCATGACCTCCCCGGTCATGAGGTTGACGGCAGGGGCAGGTGTCCCCTCCTGTGACAACTGTGCCGCAAGAGTGCCGGCCAGCGCAGGACCTATGCCGGGAACCTCCTGGAGCTCCGCCAGGCTCGCGGCGCGCACCTTCTTCACCGAGCCGAAGTGCCGCAGCAGGGCCTTGCGCTTGGCGTCGCCGAGCCCGGGGATGCCGTCGAGGGCGCTGGAGGTCATCGCCTTGGACCGACGCTGTCGGTGGAACGTGATGGCGAACCGGTGCGCCTCGTCGCGGACCCGCTGCAGGAGGTACAGCCCCTCGCTGGTGCGCGGCAGGATCACCGGGAAGTCCTGGCCCGGCACCCAGACCTCCTCGAGGCGCTTGGCCAGGCCCACGACCGCGACGTCGTCGATGCCCAGGTCGCCCAGGGCCGCCGACGCCGCGTTGACCTGCGGGAGCCCCCCGTCGACGACGACGAGGTTGGGCGGGTAGGCGAACCGCTTCGGTCGCCCGGTCTCCGGGTCGACCCGGCCGGGCGCGCCGTCCGCGACGTCGTCGGGCCCGAGCTCGAGGTCCGAGGAGGTGTCGCGCTCCTCGAGGTAGCGCTGGAACCGCCGGGTGAGCACCTCGCGCATCGCGGCGGTGTCGTCGACCTGGGGGCCGCCGTTCTCCGCGCCGCGGGGGCCCCGCACGATGAAGCGGCGGTACTCGGACTTGCGGGCGAGTCCGTCCTCGAAGACGACCATCGAGGCGACGACCTGGGTGCCCTGCACATGGCTGACGTCGAAGCACTCGATGCGCAGCGGGGCGTCGGGCAGCTCGAGGGACTCCTGCAGCTCCTGGAGCGCCTGGCTGCGCGCCGTCAGGTCCCCCGCCCGCGCCAGCTTGTGCCGGGCGAGCGACTGCTCGGCGTTGCGTCGCACGGTCTCCATGAGGGTCCGTTTGTCGCCTCGCTGCGGCACGCGGACCTGCACCTGGGAGCCGCGCAGCCCCGAGAGCCACTCCACGACCGCGTCCATGTCGGGGGGCAGCACCGGCACGAGGACCTCGCGCGGCACGCCGTCGCCGGTCTCGGCGCCGTAGACCTGCTGCAGGAGGTGCTCGACGATCTCGGGGACCGTCTCGGCGTCCTTCTCGGCGACCCAGCCGCGCTGGCCGCGGACCCGGCCGCCCCGCACGTGGAAGACCTGCACGGCCGCCTCGAGCTCGTCGTCGGCCAGCGCGAACACATCGGCGTCCGTGCCGTCGCCGAGGACGACGGCGGACTTCTCGAGCGCGCGGTTCAGCGCCCCGATGTCGTCACGCAGCCGCGCGGCGTCCTCGAACGCGAGCTCGGCGGACGCCTCCTTCATCCGGCGCTCGAGACGCCGGACGAACTTGGTGGTGTTGCCCGCCATGAAGTCGCAGAAGTCCTCGGCGATGGCGCGGTGCTCCTCCGGGGTCACCCGGCCGACGCACGGCGCGGAGCACTTGTCGATGTACCCGAGCAGGCACGGCCGCCCCACCTGCCCGGCCCGCTTGAACACCCCCGAGGAGCAGGTGCGCATCGGGAACACCCGGAGCATGAGGTCGAGGGTCTCCCGGATGGCCCACGCGTGGGCGTAGGGCCCGAAGTAGCGGGTCCCCTTGCGCTTGGCGCCCCGAAGCACCTGCGCCCGCGGGAACTCCTCGCCCAGGGTCACCGCGAGGTACGGGTAGGACTTGTCGTCGCGGTACTTGACGTTGAACCGGGGGTCGAACTCCTTGATCCAGGAGTACTCGAGCTGGAGGGCCTCGACCTCGGTGGAGACGACGGTCCACTCCACGCTGGCGGCGGTCGTGACCATCGTCGCGGTGCGCGGGTGGAGGGCCGCGAGGTCCTGGAAGTACGACGACAACCGCGGGCGCAGCGACTTGGCCTTGCCCACGTAGATGACCCGGCCGTCGCGGTCCCGGAAGCGGTAGACGCCGGGGTCCACCGGGATCTCCCCCGGGGCGGGGCGGTAGGTCGACGGGTCAGCCACGGTCCCAACTCTAGGAGCGTGCCCCGACGACGGCCGCGGTGGGCGGGCGGCCAGGGCTCAGGAGACCGAGATCCCCTCGCCCGTGACCGACACCGACTTGGAGGGCAGCGGCCTCGTTGCCGGCCCCGCCTTCACCTCGCCGGTCGCGATGTCGAACTTGCTGCCGTGGCACGGGCAGTTGATCGTGCCGTTGGCGACCTCCGCGACCTGGCAGCCCTGGTGGGTGCACACGGTCGTGAACGCCTTGAACTCACCCTCCTTGGGCTGCGTGACGACGACCTTCTGGTCCCCGAAGACGCGACCGCCGCCGACGGGGATGGTGGCCTTCGAGATGGCGTCCTTGAGGGCGCTCGTCGCGGCGGCAGAGGCGCTCGACACCGCGTCGCTCGCGATGTCCTCCGCCGCCCCGCAGGCGGTCACGCCGAGGGCTCCCGCCGCGACCACGCCCGCGGACAGGACCGAGCGGCGGTCCCAGCATGCGCCGCCACACGGCTCCTCCGTGGCTGCGTCGACGATCTCAGGCTCGGGACTCGCGGGGCTGGTGGGGCGCATGGGAGACCTCCGGGTCGGGGCGACACGGCGGCATACCCCGCCATGTCCTTGAAAAGGCAACGTATGCCGTGCCGCGCCGGTTTCGCGACTGCACGGGTCGGAGAGGTCGGCACCGAGGAGGTAACGACCTAGACACAGGCTTGGGCGAGTCCTGCCCAGATGGCGATCTTCCGGTCTACTGTGCGGGTGCCCGCAGAAACCGCGGGTGGTCGAGCGCACCTGCTCGGAAGACATGATTCACACAGGAGGAAACGTGCCCCAGCGTTCCGTGGTAACGGTCGGCACCTCGATGCTCGTCGCCTCGCTTGCGCTCGCTGCCTGCGGCACCCGCGGCGAGGAGAGCGGCGGCGGAGGCGGCGGCGGTGGCGACAAGAAGGTCGCCAAGATCGGTGTCATCGCACCCCTGTCGGGTGACCTGGCCGCCCTCGGCAAGGGCATCCAGCACTCGGTCGAGCTCGCCGTCAAGCAGGCCAACGAGAGCAACGCCATCGAGGGCTGGACCCTCGAGGTCGCCGCCAAGGACGACGAGGCCAAGCCCGACGTGGGCAAGAACGCCGCGACCGCCCTGGCGTCCGACAAGGACGTCGTCGGCGTGGTCGGCACGCTGAACTCCAGCGTCGCCCAGAGCGTCCAGCCGGTCCTCGCCCAGGCGAAGATCGCGCAGATCTCCCCCGCGAACACCAACCCGAGCCTTACCCAGGGCCCGGACTTCAAGAACGCGCCGAAGCGCACCTACCCGGGCTACTTCCGCACCTGCACCACGGACGCCGTCCAGGGTCCGTTCGCCGCGCGCTACCTCTTCGAGAAGGCCGGCATCAAGAAGATCGCCACCGTCCACGACAAGAAGACCTACGGCCAGGGCCTGGTCGAGTCGTTCACGGAGGAGTACAAGAAGCTCGGCGGCCAGGTCGTCGCGGCCGAGACGATCAACCCGGACGACGACGACTACGGTCCCGTCATCTCGAAGATCAAGCCCAGCTCCCCGGCTGCTCTGTACTACGGCGGCGAGTACCCGCAGGCCGGCCCCTTCTCACAGCAGATGAAGGCCGCGGGTCTCAACGTCCCGCTCATGGGTGGAGACGGCATCTTCTCCGGCGAGTTCGTCAAGCTGGCGGGCAAGACCTCCGAGGGTGACCTGTCGACCTCCGTCGGCGCCCCGGTCGAGGAGCTCGAGACCGCGAAGACCTTCATCTCCGACTACGAGAAGGCCGGCTACGCCGACCCGTACGAGGCGTACGGCGCCTACTCGTACGACGCGGCGAAGGCCATCATCGAGGGCCTGAAGGTGTCCCTGAAGTCCGCCGACAGCGCCGAGGCTGCCCGCCAGGCGACCATCGACGCCATCGGCAAGGTGTCCTTCGACGGCGTGACCGGCAAGGTCGCGTTCGACGAGTTCGGCGACACCACCTCGCGGGTCCTGACCGTCTACCAGGTCAAGAGCGGGAAGTGGGCTCCGGTCAACACCGAAGAGTTCAAGTAAGCCGAATCAGCACCACCGGGTAAGCGGGGGCGGGACCATGGTCTCGCCCCCGCTGCATACCCCGACCCGTGACGCGGCAGACCGACAGGGCCACGAACCGCTAGGTTCTCTGTCTGCCACGTCGGACTCGAGGAGGTTTTCGTGGACCAGTTCGCCCAGCAGCTCGTGAACGGGCTGACCCTGGGTTCGCTCTACGCCCTGATCGCCGTCGGATACACCGTCGTCTACGGCATCGTGCAGCTGATCAACTTCGCCCACGGCGAGGTCTTCATGATCGGGGCGTTCGGAGCGCTCAGCACCTACCTGTTGCTTTTCGAGGGCCAGACAGCAGTC
Organism: Pedococcus sp.; assembly: GCF_036554925.1. Lineage (NCBI taxonomy): Bacteria > Bacillati > Actinomycetota > Actinomycetes > Micrococcales > Intrasporangiaceae > Pedococcus > Pedococcus sp. The sequence goes on along the minus strand of NZ_DATBMI010000242.1, from coordinate 25,538 downwards.
TGGATCCTGCCCTTCATGATCATCGGCGCGATGATCGCCTCGGTCGGCACGGCGGTGCTCATGGAGCGGGTCGCGTACCGGCCGCTGCGCAACGCGCCCCGGCTGGCACCGCTCATCACCGCCATCGGCATCTCGGTCTTCCTGCAGGAGTTCGTCCGGCTCTTCTACGACAAGGTCCCGGGCGCCGACTTCCCCAGCGCGAAGCAGCGGATCCCGTTCCCCCAGATCGACGTGGTCACCGGCCCGGCCCTGCAGTTCGGTGGCGTCACCATCGAGCGCGCCAGCTTCTTCACGGTCGGCTCGCTCGCCGTCTGCGCCGCCCTGCTGTGGTACTTCATCAACCGCACCAAGATGGGCCGCGGGATGCAGGCGGTGTCGCAGGACAAGGACACTGCCCGCCTGATGGGCATCAACGTCGACCGCGTCATCGTGGTCGCGTTCGCGGTCGGCGCCGTCCTCGCCGCTGTCGCCGGTGTCGCCCAGGGCTTCCAGAACAACAACATCAACTTCAAGATCGGCTTCCTTGCCGGCCTCAAGGCCTTCACGGCCGCGGTCCTCGGCGGCATCGGCAACATCGCGGGCGCCGTCGTCGGCGGCCTCGTGCTCGGTGTCACCGAGGCCATGGCCGTCCAGTTCATCCCGGGCCAGTTCGGGGGCAGCCCCTGGAAGGACGTCTGGGCCTTCGTTCTCCTCATCCTGGTGCTGGTCTTCCGGCCCCAGGGCCTCCTCGGAGCAAGGGTGGTGGACCGCGCATGATCCGCATTCCCAACATTCCGGACGACGTGCGAAACCAGCACGCCAGCAAGGGGTGGCCGGTCGCGCTGACGGGCACCATCCTGCTCATCGTCGGCTCCTTCCTGTCCTGGTGCTACGACAACCGCGTCCTGGGTGACCTGTCCCTGCGGGGTAACCCCGGCGGCCTCCAGATCCTGGCGATCATCCTCGGCCTCCTCGCGCTGGCGCTGCTCCTCACCGAGCGGGGCCCGCTGACCCGGCTGCACGACTGGGCCGACGCAGCACTGGGGCTGCGCGCCGTGGGCCTGTGGGCGCTGCTCTACATGGTCGGCGTCCTCATCGCGATCGCCTACGAGGCCGGCGGCCTGATCAACGTCAACGAGGGCGGCTGGATCTCCACGCTGGGGGCCCTGCTGCTCTTCGTCGGCGCGCACTTCATCCCCCAGCGCCAGCTCAACAACATGGCCAAGGCCAGGCTGAACTCCACGGTGGAGATCCTCATCATCGCGCTCAGCATGGCGGGCATCCTGTTCGGCGCCGCCTACGCCCTCAGCCGCGAGAACGCCTGGGAGTTCGTGCTGTTCCTCGTGTTCGCGGCCGGCCTGATCGCAGGGCTCGTGCGCTGCGGCTTCACGTCCTTCTTCGGGCACATCGCGACGCGCAACCGCAAGGTCCTCACCCTGGCGGCCTTCGCCGTGGCGTTCTTCTTCCCGTTCACCCAGCAGGGGTCGGACGCCAACATGTCGATCGCCACCCAGGTGCTGATCTTCGCGGCCACGGCGATGGGCCTGAACATCGTCGTCGGCCTCGCGGGCCTGCTCGACCTCGGGTACATCGCGTTTCTGGGTGCCGGTGCCTACGTCGCTGCGATGCTCTCGGGGTCGGCGTTCGCGACGCTCGAGCTGACCCCGCCCTTCTGGCTGGTGGTCATCATCGGCGCCGTGGTCTCCTCCTGCCTGGGCCTGATCATCGGCTCGCCGACGCTGCGGGTCTCGGGCGACTACCTGGCCATCGTGACCCTGGCGTTCGGTGAGATCTTCCGCCTCGCCATGTTCAACCTCGACGGCAACAACGGCCCGGACCTCACCAACGGCCCGAACGGCATCCCCGGCATCCCGGACCTCGAGATCGGCGGCTTCAACTTCGGCGAGACGCACACGGTTCTCGGGGTGCCACTGGGTCGCTTCTCGAACTACTACTTCCTGCTGCTGGTGCTGATCGGGTTCATCATCCTGGTCTTCTCCCGGCTCAACAACAGCCGGATCGGTCGCGGGTGGGTCGCCATCCGCGAGGACGAGCGGGCGGCCGAGGCCATGGGCGTCAACGTCTTCGGGCTCAAGCTTCTCGCCTTCGCCGGCGGCGCCTTCCTCGCCGGCATGGCGGGGACGGTCAAGGCCCACCAGGACGGCGCAGTCAGCCCGGACCAGTACATCTTCCTGGAGTCGGCGTTCCTGCTCGCCGCGATCGTCCTCGGCGGTATGGGCACCATCGCCGGCGTCCTGATCGGCGCGACCATCCTGAAGCTGCTGCCCGAGAAGCTGCGCTTCTTCAACGAGTACCGGCTGCTGCTCTTCGGTCTCACCCTCGTGCTGATGATGCGCTTCCGCCCCGAGGGCCTCGTGGCGAGCCAGCGGCGCCAGCTCGAGTTCCACGAAGAGGATGAGGAACTGGCCGAACTCGTCCAGAGCGAGCACCTGGAGGACGTCAAATGACCGCCACCGCGCAGACCCCCACCCGCGCCGAGGGGGACGGCCAGCCGCTCCTCGAGGCCAAGGGCGTCATCATGAGGTTCGGCGGGCTCGTGGCCGTCAACAACGTCGACCTCACGGTCAACGAGGGCGAGATCGTCGGCCTGATCGGGCCGAACGGCGCGGGCAAGACGACGTTCTTCAACTGCCTGACCGGCATGTACAAGCCCACGGAGGGCGCGGTACGCCTCGCCGGCGCGGAGCTGCCGCCGAAGCCGCGGGCGGTCGTCAGCGCCGGCATGGCCCGGACGTTCCAGAACATCCGCCTGTTCGGGAACATGACGGCCCTGGAGAACGTCATGGTCGGCCGCTACTGCCGGACCAGCGCGGGTGCGATCACGTCGGTCTTCCGCGGCCCGAAGTTCCGGCGGGAGGAGCAGGCCACGCGCGAGCGCGCGCAGGAGCTGCTCGACTTCGTCGGGCTGGGCAAGTCGACCGAGCTGCTCGCCCGCAACATGCCGTACGGCGACCAGCGTCGCCTCGAGATCGCGCGGGCGCTGGCGACCGACCCGAAGCTCATCCTGCTGGACGAGCCGACGGCCGGCATGAACCCGCAGGAGACCCGCCAGGCCAGCGACCTGATCTTCAAGATCCGCGACAACGGGCTGGCGGTCGTCGTCATCGAGCACGACATGCGCTTCATCTTCAACCTGTGCGACCGGGTGCTGTGCCTCGTCCGCGGCGAGACCCTCATCGAGGGCACGCCCGAGCAGGTGCAGTCCGACCCACGGGTCATCGAGGCGTACATCGGCGAACCGGAGACCCAGGAAGAGGAGGCGCAGGGGTGACCGCGATGCTGGAGGTCAAGGACCTCGAGGTCTCGTACGGCAAGATCAAGGCCGTCAAGAAGATCAGCTTCTCGGTCGACGAGGGCGAGGTCGTCACGCTGATCGGCACCAACGGAGCCGGCAAGACGACGACGCTGCGCACCATCTCGGGGCTGCTCAAGCCGTCGGGCGGTGAGATCACGTTCCAGGGCAAGCGCATCGACGCGATGCCCGCGCACGAGATCGTCATGCTGGGTCTCGCCCACTCCCCCGAGGGCCGGCGGATCTTCCCGCGGCTCTCGGTGGAGGAGAACCTGCTGCTCGGCGCCTTCGCCCGCAAGGACCGCGGGATCGCCGACGACCTGAAGGCGGCGTACGAGCTGTTCCCGATCCTCGGTGAGCGCAGCAAGCAGCCTGCGGGGACGTTCTCCGGTGGTGAGCAGCAGATGCTGGCGATGGGCCGGGCGATGATGAGCCGTCCCAAGCTGCTGATGCTCGACGAGCCGTCGATGGGTCTCTCGCCGCTGATGATGAAGAAGATCATGAGCACGGTGCGGACCCTGCAGAGCCAGGGCACGACCATCCTGCTCGTCGAGCAGAACGCCCAGGCGGCGTTGAGCCTGGCCAACCACGGCTACGTCCTCGAGGTCGGCAAGATCGTCCTCAAGGGCACCGGCAAGGAGCTGCTCACCAGCGACGAGGTGCGCAAGGCCTACCTGGGCGAGGACTAGACGGGGTCCGCACTCCCGGCGTGACCGAGCCGGTGTGCCGCCCACGCGGCATACCGGCTCGGTCGTGACACACGCACACCGAGGCCCCCGTGGGACACACGGGGCCCCGTCGTGAAGGCAGGTCAGGTCCGGTCAGCCCGACGGCTTCCTGGCCGCGGCCTTCTTCGCAGGGGTCTTCTTCGCAGGGGTCTTCTTCGCAGGGGTCTTCTTCGCGGCAGCCCTCGCTGCTGCGCTCGTCGCCGATGCCGTCTTCGCCGTCGCGGCCTTCCCCGTCGTCTCCTTCCTCGTCGTGGCCTTCGCCGCGGCGGTGCGCTTGCCTACGGGGCTCTTCGCAGCGGTCTTCTTCACCGCAGGCCCCCGAGGGGCCGACTGCGTCGCCCTGGCCCCGGTGGGGCGGTGCGGCGTGCGGGCGCTCCTCTCCAGCACCGGCGCGAGGAACCTCCCGGTGTGGCTCTCGAACACCTCCGCGACCTCCTCGGGGGTGCCCTCGGCGATGACCCGGCCGCCACCGCTGCCGCCCTCGGGGCCCATGTCGACGATCCAGTCGGCGTTCTTGATGACGTCGAGGTTGTGCTCGATGACGATCACGGTGTTGCCCTTGTCGACGAGACCCTGGAGCACCAGCAGCAGCTTGCGGATGTCCTCGAAGTGCAGGCCGGTCGTGGGCTCGTCCAGGACGTAGATCGTGCGCCCGGTGGAGCGCTTCTGCAGCTCGCTCGCGAGCTTGACCCGCTGCGCCTCACCACCGGAGAGGGTCGGCGCCGGCTGGCCGAGCCGGACGTACCCGAGCCCGACGTCGTTGAGCGTCTTCATGTGCCGGGCGATGGCCGGCACGGCCGCGAAGAACTCGGCGGCCTCCTCGATCGGCATGTCGAGGACGTCGGCGATCGTCCTGCCCTTGAAGTGGACCTCGAGCGTCTCCCGGTTGTAGCGGGCGCCGTGGCAGACCTCGCACGGGACGTAGACGTCCGGCAGGAAGTTCATCTCGATCTTGAGCGTGCCGTCGCCGGAGCAGGAGTCGCAGCGGCCGCCCTTGACGTTGAACGAGAAGCGCCCCGGCATGTAGCCGCGGATCTTGGCCTCCGTCGTCTCCGCGAACAGCTTGCGGATGCTGTCGAAGACGCCGGTGTACGTCGCGGGGTTGGACCGGGGGGTGCGCCCGATCGGGCTCTGGTCGACGTGCACGACCTTGTCGAGGTGCTCGAGCCCCGTCACCGTCTTGTGCCGGCCGGGCACGTGCCGCGCGCCGTTCAGCTTGTTGGCGAGGACGTTGTACAGGATGTCGTTGACGAGGGTGGACTTCCCGGAGCCGGAGACGCCGGTGACGGCGACCAGGGTGCCGAGCGGGAAGCTCACGTCGACCGCGCTGAGGTTGTGCTCGCGCGCGCCCACGACGGTCACCTCGCGGCCCTTCTCCGGTGGGCGGCGCACCGCGGGCACGGGGATCTCCAGCCGGCCCGAGAGGTACTTGCCGGTCATCGAGTCGGGGTGCTCGAGGAGGCCCTGCACGGGCCCGGAGTGGACGACCTTGCCTCCGTGCTCCCCGGCCCCGGGGCCGATGTCGACCACCCAGTCCGCCGTGGCGATGGTGTCCTCGTCGTGCTCGACGACGATCAGGGTGTTGCCCAGGTCGCGCAGCCGGGTCAGCGTCTCGATGAGCCGGTGGTTGTCGCGCTGGTGGAGACCGATGCTCGGCTCGTCGAGGACGTACAGGACGCCGACGAGGCCGGAGCCGATCTGCGTCGCGAGGCGGATCCGCTGCGCCTCACCGCCGGAGAGGGTGCCGGCCGGCCGGTCGAGCGAGAGGTAGTCGAGGCCGACGTCGAGGAGGAACCCGAGCCGGGCGTCGATCTCCTTGATCACCCGCTCGGCGATCTGCCGCTCGCGGGCGGTGAAGTCGACCTCCTTGAGGAACTTCGCGCAGTCCGCGATGGCCAGGGCGCAGATGTCCGAGATGCTCTGGCCTCCGACGAGTACCGCCAGCGACTCGGGCTTCAGCCGCGAGCCCTTGCACTCGGGGCACGGCACCTCGCGCATGAAGCCCTCGTAGCGCTCCCGGCTCCACTCCGAGTCGGTCTCCGCGTGCCGGCGCTTGACGAAGGGAACGACGCCCTCGAAGCCCGTGGTGTAGGCACGCTCCCGGCCGTACCGGTTGCGGTAGCGGACATGGACCTTGTAGTTCTGGCCGTACAGCAGGGCCTCCTTGGCCCGCTCGGGCAGCGAGTGCCACGGCGCGTCCATGGAGAACTTCAGGTCGTCCGCGAGGGCGGTGATGACGCGCTGGAAGTACTCGGCCGAGCCGCTGCCCTGCGACCACGGAGCGATGGCGCCCTGGGCGATGGAGAGGTCGTCGTCGGGGATGAGCAGCTCCGGGTCGACCTCCAGCTCCGTGCCGAGCCCGGTGCACTTGGGGCACGCGCCGAACGGGCTGTTGAACGAGAACGAGCGCGGCTCGACCTCGTCCATCGCCAGCGGGTGGTCGTTGGGGCAGGCCATCCGCTCCGAGAAGCGCCGCTCGCGCTCGGGGTCGTCGGCGTCACGGTCGACGAAGTCGACGACCAGCACACCGCCGGCCAGGCCGAGGGCGGTCTCCACCGAGTCGGTCAGCCGGCGCTTGGCGCCGGCGTCGCCGCCCTTGGCCACCAGGCGGTCGACGACGACGTCGATGGTGTGCTTGACCTGCTTCTCCAGCTTGGGCGGCTCGGTGAGCGAGACCACCTCGCCGTCCACCCGGGCGCGGGCGAAGCCCTTGCTCTGCAGCTCCGTGAAGAGGTCGACGTACTCGCCCTTGCGGGCGCGCACCACGGGTGCCAGCACCTGGAACCGGGTGCGCTCAGGCAGCTCGAGGAGGCGGTCGACGATCTGCTGCGGCGACTGCCGGGTGATCGGCTCTCCGCAGGTGGGGCAGTGCGGTCGCCCGGCCCGGGCGAACAGCAGGCGGAGGTAGTCGTAGACCTCGGTGATGGTGCCGACGGTCGAGCGCGGGTTGCGGTTGGTGGACTTCTGGTCGATCGACACGGCGGGCGAGAGCCCCTCGATGAAGTCGACGTCCGGCTTGTCCATCTGCCCCAGGAACTGCCGGGCGTAGGCCGACAGCGACTCGACGTACCGGCGCTGCCCCTCGGCGAAGATCGTGTCGAAGGCCAGCGAGGACTTGCCCGACCCGGAGAGACCGGTGAAGACGACGAGGCTGTCACGCGGCAGCTCGACCGAGATGTCCTTGAGGTTGTGCTCACGGGCCCCACGCACGACGAGGTGGTCGTGCTGGGGCCGGGGCGCGGAGGACGGGCGGGTGGGGGGGACAGCAGTCACGCCGATCATGCTATGTGCCACCCCTGACAGGCGCCGCATCGCGGCATACCGTGGGCGGATGGCCACACCGATCGAGGAGTATGCCGTGCTGGGGGACACGGAGACAGCGGCCCTGGTGAGCAGGCAGGGCTCCATCGACTGGCTGTGCCTCCCCCGCTTCGACTCGCCTGCGTGCTTCGCCGCCCTGCTCGGTACGCCTGAGCACGGCCGGTGGCTGCTCGGGCCTGCGGGCCCGGCGCGCAGCACGCGCCGCTACCTCGACAGCTCGTTCGTGCTCGAGACCATCCACGAGACGGACACCGGGGCGGTCCGGGTGGTCGACCTCATGCCCCTCGGCGACGGCCGGGCCGACGTCATCCGCCGCGTCGAGGGGCTGCGCGGCACCGTCCGGATGCGCCACGAGTGGGTCGTGCGCTTCGGCTACGGCAAGGTCCGGCCCTGGGTGGCCCACTCCCCCGGCCACCGCCTCGACACGGACGTCATCACGGCGATCGCCGGGCCGGACATGCTGGTCTTCCGCGGGTCCCGGCTGCCCCACCGCCACGACGGCCACCACGAGGACGAGTTCGAGGTGGCGGCGGGCGAGCGGCACACCTTCACCACCACGTGGTTCAAGTCGTACAAGGCCATCCCGCCGCCGCTGCACATCGACGCCCAGATCGCCGCGACCCTGCGTCGCTCGAACGAGTGGGCCGCCCACTGCGACTACGAGGGTCCCTACCGCGAGCAGGTCGTCCGGTCGCTCCTCACGCTGCGGCTGCTGACCGACTCGCGCTACGGAGGGATCGTCGCCGCCCCGACGACGAGCCTCCCGGAGGACGTCGGTGGCGTCCGGAACTGGGACTACCGGTACTGCTGGCTGCGCGACGCCTCCCTCACCCTCGAGGCCTTCCTCGCCTCCGGCTACCTCGCCGAGACCCGGCTGTGGCGCAACTGGCTGCTCCGCGCCGTCGCGGGCGACCCCCAGGACCTGCAGATCATGTACCGGGTCGACGGCTCCCGCGAGCTTCCCGAGCGGGAGCTGGAGCACCTGCCCGGGTATGCGGCGTCGAAGCCCGTCCGCGTCGGGAACGGCGCCGTCGGGCAGCGCCAGACCGACGTGCTGGGCGAGGTCATGATCGCCCTCGAGGAGGCGCGGCGCCGAGGCCTCGAGAACGACCCGCAGTCCTGGGCGATGCAACGAGCCCTGGTGGCCGAGCTCGCGACCCACTGGGACGACCCCGACCACGGCCTCTGGGAGATCCGCGGGCCGCTGCGCCACTTCACCCACTCCCGGCTCATGGTCTGGGCCGCGTTCGACCGGGCCGTCGAGGCCGTCGAGGACCACGGGCTGGAGGGGCCCGTGGAGCAGTGGCGCGAGCTGCGCGCGACGGTGCGCGCGGAGATCCTCGCCAAGGGGTTCAGCGAGGAGCGCAACTCCTTCACCCAGCACTACGACACCACAGAGGTCGACGCCTCGCTCCTGCTCATCCCCATCGTCGGGTTCCTGCCGGCGGGCGACCCGCGCGTGCTCGGGACGATCGGGGCCATCGAGCAGGACCTGATGCGCGACGGCCTGCTCCTTCGCTACCGCACCGAGAGCGGTGTCGACGGCCTGGCCGGCGACGAGCACCCCTTCCTCGCCTGCTCGTGGTGGCTCGTGAGCGCCTATGCCATGTGCGGGATGGTCGAGAAGGCCCGGGCCCTGATGGACCGCCTCGTCGGCCTGCTGAACGACGTGGGCCTCGCCGCCGAGGAGTACGACCCGGTGCGGGGCCACATGGTCGGGAACTTCCCGCAGGCGTTCTCCCACCTGACGCTCATCGGCGCGGCCCACGCCCTGGCCGAGGCGGAGCGTCGAGGCACGGCCCACGCCGGGCAGCAGATCCCGAGCCGAGGTTGAGACCCAACGCCCACAACCACGGTCGGGGCCCGCTAGCGTCGGCGCCATGACCACCACGACCTCCCTCCAGGGCGACATCGCGGCCGTCGAGGCCGCGACCACCGAGCTCATGGCCACCGCCCGACGGCTGGCCGACGCCGACATCGAGGCTCCGTCGCTCTGCGACGGCTGGACGCGTGGCCACGTGCTCGCGCACCTGTCACGCAACGCCGACGCGATCGGCCGCCTGGTCCGGTGGGCGGTGACCGGGGAGCGCCACGAGATGTACCCGGGGGGCCCCGGTGCACGGGATGCCGAGATCGCGGCCGGCGCCCACCGCGGGGCCGAGGAGCAGCTCAGAGACCTCACCTCGTCCGCGCAGGAGCTGGCCGACCGCCTCCCCAGCCTCGCCCACGGCATCGTGGTCCCCGAGGTCGAGGGCCGCGGCGGCGTCACCATGGTCGCCGCCGACCTGCCGTTCATGCGGCTGCGGGAGGTGGTGTTCCACCACGTCGACCTGGACGCCGGGTACTCCTTCGACGACGTCGACGGCGAGCTGCTGGCCAGGTTCATCGCCGACGCGCTGCGCCGTCTGGGCGGGGACGCCGAGACCTCGGGCTTCACGGTCCGCACCGCCGAGGGCGACGAGTGGACGTTCGGCGACGGCGGTGTCTCGGTCGCCGGCACGCGCGCAGGCGTGCTGCTGTGGCTCGCCCGGCGGGTGCCGGACCGCATCGACGTGGACGGCCCGCCTCCGGAGCTGCCGCGAGGCGCCTGACCGTCGCCCGACGGCCCGACCGTCAGCCGACGCGGGCCTGGATGCTGCTCGAGCCGGTCACGCCGGCCCGGCGGGCGATGGCGACGGCCGCGAGCGCGGAGTGCACCTTGAGCTTGTGCAGGATGCTCTGCACGTGGGTCCGCACCGTGTTGGGCGAGACGTGCAGCAGCTCGCCGATCTCGTTGCGCGACATCCCCTCCACCAGACAGCCGAGCACGTCGAGCTCCCGCTGGGTGAGGCTGCGGATGCCCTCTGCCTCCGAGACCGTCGCCTGCGGCTGGCCGGAGAGCGAGACCAGCACCTGGGTGAGCAGGGCGGCCGGGATGTGCGTCTCGCCGCGGGCCACGCCGCGCAAGGCGGTGGTGAGCGCGTCGATGGTCCCCACCTTGCTGACCCAGCCCCGGACGCCGAGCTGCACCGCCTCGAGCACCTGCCCGCCCCCGTCGAGTCCCGTCACCACGACGACGCCCGTGCTGGGCCACCGCCGGAGGATCTCGGCGCCGAGCGCCAAGCCGTCCTCGCCCGCGAGGGCGAGGTCGAGGGTGACGACGTCACACGGGGTGGCCGCCAGCACCGCGAGGGCCTGCTCCGAGGTGGTCGCCCGGCCCACCACGTCGAAGTCCGGGTCGTCCGACAGCCGGACGGCAAGGGCGTCGACGAACACCTGGTGGTCGTCGACGATGACGACGCGGATCGGCTTCTGCATGTGCCTAGCGTGCCGTCTGCCGTCGGGTGCGTAACCCTGCCCCGGTTCGATACCGCCCTACGTCAATCGGATGACAGAGCGGCTGATGCCGGGTCATCGCATGTGGGCCGGCCACGTCTCGACCGAGCCGTGCGCCGCCATGAGCGCTGCCGCCTGGAGTCGAGAGTGCACGCCGAGCTTGGTGAGCAGGTTCTGCACGTGCGTGCGTGCCGTGCTTCGCTGCACCCCGAGCGTCTCTGCCATCTGCTCGGTCGTCAGGCCCTCCATGATGCAGCGCATGACCTCCCACTCACGGTCGGTCAGGAACTGCAGCGCCCAGAGGGGGTCGTCGCTCGGCTTGCGGGTCCGCAGCGCTTGCTGCAGGAGACCGGCGTCGACGGCGACGTGGCCGTTGACCGCCTGGGTGAGCTTCTCGATGATCTCGGCGATCGGCTTCTCCTTGCCGACGTAGCCCGAGGCGCCCTCGGCGATCGCCCGGCCGACCACGGCGTGGTCGGCCGCTGCCGACAACATGACGATGCGGGTCGCCGGACTCGCCTCGCGGATCTCCGAGATCGCCGTCAGGCTCGAGCCGCCCGGGAAGTTCACGTCCAGCAGGACCACCTCCGGCCGGTGGAACCGGGCTGCCTCGACGGCGTCCTCGGGCGACGACACCAGTGCAACGACCTCGTGTCCGTGCTCGCGCAGGGCAAGCCCCAGCGCCTCGAGCAGCAGACGGTGGTCGTCGCAGACAACCAGCCTCATGACGCCACCGGCTCGCGGCTGGACAGGGGCCCGGCGGCGCGGTGCAGGCTGATGTCTGCGACCGCTCCTCCCCGAACGCCCGACCTGAGCCGGAACGAGCCGTTGCACGCAGCGATCATCGCGCGGGTCGTGGTGAGCCCCAACGAGGTCCGTGAGGCGATCTTGCCCAGCCCCGGGCCGTCATCCGTGACGGTGACGTGCACGCTGCCGCGCTCCTGGTGGACCAGGACATCCACGCGGCCGTCCGTGCCGGCGGCGCGGATCGCGTTGTCGAGCACGCACCCCAGGGCGCGGGCCAGGGCGATCGGTCGCGCCCAGGCGGTCGGGTCACCCAGCACGCCGAGGCTGATCTCGCAGTCGGCGGTGGGTCGGGCGCGCAGCACCGCCAGACGAGCGATGGAGGCCACATCGACCTCCATCACCTCGTCCTCGGCGGCGTCGCAGAGCACGGTGTCCACGAGCTGGCTCAACCACTGAGCCTGGTCCATGATCACCTGGAGCTTGCGGTCGACATCGCCGTCCCCCGAGCCCGAGAGCAGAAGAATGGCGGCCAGTGGCTGGCGCAGGTCGTGGCATAGCGCGCGAATCGGGTCGATGTCCAAGGCTGGTGCGCTTGAACGTGGCAGGCCTTCAGCGAGAGCGGTCATGTGCGTTCCTCACCCAACTTCACGGCCGGTGCGTCAGCACCCCCTGCTGGCACTCCCCCGCCGTGACTGCTCCAAAGTAGGTCCGCCGAATTCCGCGCGACAATAGTCAATCGGGACTACACCATTGGCCTGAGCGGTGCCCCTTCCGGAGGAGGAATGCAAGATGGGTGGTATGTCCTACACCGGAGCCGTCCACCCTGGCGGGCCCGCAGACGTTCGCACCCTGACGCACGCCAGTATCCGCAAACTGGCCGTCTCGGCCATGTCCAACAACGTCTACCTCGTCACGTGCGAGGCCACCGGCGCGCAGCTGCTCATCGATGCGGCGGACGACGCCCCTCGGTGCCTGGCACTCGTGGACGAGGGCACCGGCCGCCTCGACCTGGTCGTCACGACGCACCAGCACTGGGACCACCACCGCGCCCTGCACGATGTCGTCGCCGCCACCGGCGCCCCGACCGCCGCCGGCGCGGAGGACGCCAGCGGGCTGCCCGTCCCACCCGACCGCCTGCTCAGGCAGGGCGACCAGCTCCGGGTCGGCGAGCTGGTGCTCGACGTCATCCACCTGCGCGGGCACACGCAGGGGTCCGTGGCGCTGGCCCTCAACGAGCCGAAAGGGCGCACCCATCTCTTCACCGGCGACTCGCTCTTCCCCGGCGGAGTCGGCAACACCAAGAACCCGGGGCAGAGCTTCGAGTCGCTGATCGAGGACGTCACCACCCGGGTGTTCGACGTCTACGGGGACGACACCTGGGTCTATCCCGGGCACGGCGACGACACCACACTGGGGGCCGAACGCCCCCACCTCCCGGAGTGGCGACAGCGCGGCTGGTGACCGGCGCGCCTCGGCACCGTGGCTACGGTGGGGCCCGTGACCCGCGACTCCTCCGTCACCCGCGCCTCCTCCTTGCCCGCTCCGGCGCTGGTCCTCGCCGCCGTGGTGTCGGTCCAGTTCGGCGGTGCGCTGGCCGCCACGTTGGTCCCGAAGATCGGCGCGCCCGGCTCGGTGACCCTGCGCCTGCTGTTCGCGACCCTCGTGCTCGGCGCGTTCGCGCGCCCTCGCCTGCGGGGTCACTCCACACGGGCGTGGCGGACCGTGGTGGCGTTCGGCCTGGCGCTGGGCCTGATGAACCTCGCCTTCTACGCCTCGCTCGAGCGGTTGCCGATCGGGGTCGCGGTGACGATCGAGTTCCTCGGCCCCCTGACCCTGGCCACGGTGCTGTCCCGGCGGGCTCGCGACCTCGTGGCCGTGGCCGCGGCCGGGGTGGGGGTGCTCCTGATCTCCGAGGCGCTCACCGTCCCCCTCGCGGAGCTGAACTGGACGGGGCTGGCCCTGGCCGCCGCGGCGGGCGCCTGCTGGGCGGCCTACATCGTCCTCAGCGGGCGCACGGGGGCCGAGTTCGACCAGCTCGACGGCCTCGCCATCGCCATGGCCGTGGCGCTGGTCGTGGTGCTGACGTTCGGGCTGCCCACCGTCCCGCTGTGGACCGCGAGCATCATCGCCACCGGGTTCGGGATCGCGATGCTGTCGTCCGTCATCCCCTACTCCCTCGAGCTGCTGGCCCTGCGCCGGCTCAGCGCGCGCGTGTTCGGGGTCCTGCTCAGCCTCGAGCCGGCCGCCGCAGCCCTGGCCGGCTTCCTCGTCCTGGACCAGCGGCTGACCACGCAACAGCTGGCCGGGATGGTCCTCGTGGTGCTGGCCAGCGCCCTGGTCATGGGCGCCGGCCAGCGCAAGGGCGCGGCAGCAGCGGCCTCAGCGGGCTGAGGAGTCGACCCGGGCGTCCCGACGGGTCTTCATCAGGCTGGCGACCGTGGTGACGCCGAGGATGACGACGATCGCGCCGAGGGAGACAGCGATCGGCACCTCCGGCACCGGCACGTGCTCACCACCGTTGATGAACGGCAGCTCGTTCTCGTGCAGGGCGTGCAGCAGCAGCTTGACGCCGATGAACGCCAACAGGACCGCGAGGCCCAGGCTCAGGTAGACGAGGCGCTTGAGCAGGCCACCGATGAGGAAGTACAGCTGGCGCAGGCCCATCAGGGCGAACAGGTTGGCCGTGAGGACCAGGTACGGCTCCTTGGTCAGGCCGTAGATCGCCGGGATCGAGTCAAGGGCGAACAGCAGGTCCGTGGTACCCAGCGCGAGGATGACGAAGAACATCGGGGTGGCCAGGCGCTTCGCGTCGACACGCGTGAAGAGCTTGGTGCCGTGGTACTCCTGCGTGGCCGGGAACCGGTGCTCCATGTAGCGCATGAAGCGGTTCTCCTCGTACTCGTCGTCGTCCGTCTCGCCTTCCCGAGCCAGCTTCACCGCCGTCCAGATGAGGAACGCGCCGAACAGGTAGAAGACCCACGAGAAGTTGTTGATGGCCGCCGCGCCGAGAGCGATGAAGATGCCGCGCAGGACGATGGCGATGACGATGCCGATCATCAGCGCCGACTGCTGGTACTTCTCCGGCACGGCGAACTTGGCCATGATCAGCAGGAAGATGAAGAGGTTGTCGACGGACAACGAGTACTCGGTGAGCCAGCCGGCGAAGTACTCCCCGGCGAACTTGCCGCCGGCGAAGTACCAGACACCGAGGCCGAAGAGGATCGCCGCCCCGACGTAGACGCTCAGCGCCGTCGAGACCTCCCGGGTCGTGGGGACGTGGGGCTTGCGGGCGATGACGAAGATGTCGATCGCGAACACGATGACGGCCAGCCCGATGGTGGTCAGCCACACCCAGGTGGGGACGTTCACAGGACGGAGTCCTTCCGGTCACATTCCGTGGCCGGAGGTCTCTCCCGCCCCTGTCTGGCGGACCGGCTCCCCGGGCCGTCCGCGCGCAGAGCGCCGGTCGGCCGTGATGACGAGGACACCGCGTGGGGATACTCCCCTCCGTTGGTCCCGGCGATTGTCCCAGACGCCGGCGAGGCACTCCAAACCGGGCGCCCCGAGCGGTGGGTGCACCCCGCGCTCCCAGGGCTGGGCGGCGGGTTCTCCCCCGGGGTCCCCGACGTGCAGGACACCGCAAGCCGGGGTAGGAAGTGAGGATCAGCCCAGCTCGCGGAGGGAGTGCTCATGCCTGCGAAGAAAAGCCCCGGTCCCAGCGTGAAGGACCCCGAGCTCTACGAGAAGCTGCGCGGGGACGGAGCCTCCAAGGAGAAGGCGGCGCGGATCGCCAACGCCGCCGCCGGCTCTTCGAGGTCGGCCGTCGGGCGCAGGGGCGGCAAGAGCGGCGACTACGAGGACTGGACGGTCGGCGAGCTGCGCCGCCGCGCCCGCGACATCGGGATCAGGGGACGCTCGACGATGACCAAGGCCGAGCTGATCACCGCCCTGCGCAACCACTGACGAGGCACGGGCCCGACGCGCGCCCGGCTGGCCGCTAGGTGGGGCGGCGGGACCGGGGCAGCTTGGCGACGACCATGGCGTACGAGTCGTCGACAGCCTCCCGGATCTCCCCGTCGGGGATCGCACCGTCGATGCGCAGGGTGTTCCACCCGGACCGGCCGATGTAGGCCATCACGCTGGCGTCCTCGGGGTACTGCAGCAGCCACTCGTCGGCCTCGGCGCGGCTCGCGCCGCTCTTGACGCCGACCGTCGTGCCGCCCATGAAGGCGAAGATCTTGTCCCCGACCTTCGCCACGTGGTCGCCCTCCCACGGCTGGTCCTCCCACGCTCCCGGCTTCGCGAGGCAGTGGGCGCGCAGCTCCTCGGGCGTCACCGTGCCGCACCCGGGGCTGGACGGCCCACGGTCACTTCGTGGCCTCGCTCATCTGGCGGAGCTCCTTCTTGAGGTCCCCGATCTCGTCGCGCAGCCGGGCCGCAAGCTCGAAGTGCAGGTCCGCCGCGGCCTGGTGCATCTGCGTTGAGAGCTCCTGGATGAGGTTCGCCAGGTCGCTCGCGGGCAGGTCCTTGAGGCGTCCGGCGGCGACTCCGGCGTCGGCCTGCACCGTGCCGCGCCCACCGCGGCCGCCGCCGCTCTTCCCGCGGGACTGCGAACGGCCCGACCCCATCAGCGTCTCGGTGTCGGCATCCTCCCGCTGCAGCATGTCGGTGATGTCGGCGATCTTCTTGCGCAGCGGCTGCGGGTCGATGCCGGCCTCGAGGTTGTAGGCCATCTGCTTCTCGCGGCGGCGCTGGGTCTCCTCGATGGCCTCCTGCATCGACGGGGTGACCTTGTCGGCGTACATGTGGACCTGGCCGGACACGTTGCGGGCCGCGCGGCCGATCGTCTGGATGAGCGAGCGCGCCGATCGCAGGAAGCCTTCCTTGTCGGCATCGAGGATGCTCACCAGCGAGACCTCGGGCAGGTCGAGGCCCTCGCGCAGGAGGTTGATGCCCACCAGGACGTCGAACTCCCCGAGCCGCAGCTCGCGGAGCAGCTCGACGCGACGCAGGGTGTCGATGTCGGAGTGGAGGTACCGCACCCGCACGCCCTTGTCGAGGAGGTAGTCGGTGAGGTCCTCGGCCATCTTCTTGGTCAGGGTGGTCACGAGGACGCGCTCGTTCTTCTCGACCCGGGTGTTGATCTCGTGCAGCAGGTCGTCGATCTGCCCCTTGGTCGGCTTGAGGACGACCTCGGGGTCGACGAGCCCGGTGGGCCGGATGATCTGCTCGACCACGCCCTTGGACTGCGCGAGCTCGTAGGGCCCCGGGGTCGCCGAGAGGTAGACGGTCTGGCCGATCCGCTCGAGGAACTCCTCCCACCGCAGCGGGCGGTTGTCCATCGCCGAGGGCAGCCGGAACCCGTGGTCGACCAGGGTGCGCTTGCGGGACATGTCGCCCTCGTACATCGCACCGATCTGCGGCACCGTGACGTGCGACTCGTCGATGACGAGCAGGAAGTCCTCCGGGAAGTAGTCGAGGAGACAGTTCGGCGCGGAGCCCCGGGCGCGGCCGTCGATGTGCAACGAGTAGTTCTCGATGCCGGAGCACGAACCGACCTGGCGCATCATCTCGATGTCGTAGGTGGTGCGCATGCGCAGCCGCTGGGCCTCGAGCATCTTGCCCTGCTTCTCGAACGCCGCGAGCTGGTCGGCGAGCTCGAGCTCGATGCCGCGGATCGCCCGCTCCATCCGCTCCGGGCCGGCGACGTAGTGCGAGGCGGGGAAGACGTACATCTCCTCCTCCTCGCGGACGATCTCGCCGGACAGGGGGTGCAGGGTGTAGATGCGCTCGATCTCGTCGCCGAAGAACTCGATGCGGACGGCGAGCTCCTCGTAGACCGGGATGATCTCGACGGTGTCGCCGCGCACGCGGAACGTGCCACGGGTGAAGGCGAGGTCGTTGCGGGTGTACTGCATCTGCACGAACCGCCGCAGCAGCTCGTCGCGGTCGACCTCCATGCCCACCTTGAGCCGGGCCATCCGGTCGACGTACTCCTGGGGCGTGCCCAGGCCGTAGATGCACGAGACCGACGCGACGACGATGACGTCGCGCCGGGTCAGCAGCGAGTTGGTCGCGCTGTGCCGGAGCCGCTCCACCTCGTCGTTGATCGAGGAGTCCTTCTCGATGTAGGTGTCCGTCTGTGGGACGTACGCCTCGGGCTGGTAGTAGTCGTAGTACGAGACGAAGTACTCGACGGCGTTGTGGGGCATCAGCTCGCGGAACTCGTTGGCCAGCTGGGCGGCCAGCGTCTTGTTGGGCGCCATCACGAGGGTGGGGCGCTGAACCTGCTCGACGAGCCATGCCGTGGTCGCCGACTTGCCGGTGCCCGTCGCCCCGAGGAGGACGACGTCCTTCTCGCCCGCGTTGATCCGGCGGGCCAGCTCGGTGATCGCGGCGGGCTGGTCACCCGCGGGGCTGAACTCGGACTCGACCGTGAACGGAGCCACGGTGCGCTGGAGGTCAGTCGTGGGACGCATACCCCAACCGTAAGCCCCACTGCCGACAGCGCACCGCGGCGCGCTCCTCGTCGCGGACGGCTCGGAGCCGTTGTCCTCGGCCCCTCGAGCTCGGTCTGGGCGCTGGGCCGATCGTCCTGGGCATGGTCGCCCAGGCAGGCGGACTCCCCTGCTCCCTCACCGGCGCTGCCGCGGTGGCACTGACGACGGGGGACCTCTCGCTCAGGTGGTGACGTCGTACAGCGCCATCGCGATGCCACCGACGGCCCCGGCGAGCGTCACCGCCGCCACCCGCAGGATCATCGGGTACGGCGAGTAGCCGCGGGTGTCGTCGCGCAGCTCGGCGAACCTGCGGTGCACGTCGAGCAGCAGCCACGCACCGGCGATCGCCCCACCGGCCACCACCGCGACGATCCACCAGGCCCCCAGCCGTGCGCCCACCACCATCAGCGGCACGAGCAGCAGGATGGCGATGATCGCGGTCCGCTGCCAGGCCAGGGCCGTGCGCTCCGGCTGCAGGGCCTGCCTTTCCGGGATCAGGCCCATGGCCCGGTCACGCCCCGGTCATGGCCCGGCCACCTCGACGAGGGCGAGGACCAGCGTGAGGGCGGCGAGGAGCACGACGCCGGCGGCCAGCACGAACAGCGACCGCGGCGCCGGCAGCGGCTGCCGCAGGCGCAGGGCTCGCTCCACCTTGGCCCAGCTGAGGACGGCGCGCACCGCCAGCGCTCCCCCACCGGCGCAGGACGCGGCGCCGACGAGCGGTGCCCAGCGCGGCATGTCGGCCAGGGTCGCCACCGAGATCAGGGCGACTCCACCGGCCACCAGGGCCAGGGCGGTACGCATCCACGCCAGCGACGTCCGCTCGTTGGCCATCGAGAACCGCGGGTCGGGCTCGTCCCCCAGCCCGTACACGCTGTCCGGCTTCCGGACGTGCCCCTGGTGCTGGCCCTGGTGCTGGCCTTGGTGCTGGCCTTGGTGTTGGCCCTGGTGATGGCTCTGGTCACCCACGGGGCGGCTCCCAGCTGCTCTGCTCGGCCCACTTCCCTGCACGCTCGTGGATGCTGTCGAACCACGGCTCCTTGGCCTCGGCATACGCGCTGACCCCCACGCCGGTGGCCGCGAGCCGGGCCTTCTCCGCGGCATACTCGGCGCAGGCGACCGGGTCTGCCCGCAGCCAGTCGCGGAACAGCAGCGCCCACCGCCAGCCCGGGCTGCCCACCTCTCGCACGTGCAGGTGGACGGGCCGGCCGGGGTCGGCCGCAGCGTGGAACCGCTTGGGCCAGGTGCCACCGCCCTTGGGGTTGTCACCACGGGGGGCGTCAACCGGGCGGGGGAAACCCGCCCGCGCGAGCCGGTCGAGCAGCGCAGGGTCGTCCGCGTGCCGCAGCTCGGCGACCCCCACCTGCAGGTCGATGACGTCCTTGGCCACGAGTCCGTGGACCGCCGTGCTCCCGATGTGGTCGGCCGTCACCAGGGTGTCGCCGAAGGCGACGCGCAGCCGCTCCAGCAGACGCCGGGCCTGAGCGGGCCACGTGGGGTCGGACGGTCGCAGCACGAGGTCGTCGGAGCGTTCCGCTCGTATGCCGTGGCGCACGTTGTGCTCGAAGGGCACCAGCCGGTCGTGCCAGAGGGCGTCGACGGCCTTCCGGAGCTCGTCGGTCGTGCCGGAGTTGTCCAGCCACACGTCGGCCGCGGCCCGGCGCTCCTCGTCGCCCGCCTGCGCCGCGATCCGACCCAGGACGTCGTCCTCGGCCATACCGCGATGCTGCATCAGCCGGCGGACGCGGGTCCGCTCGTCGGCGCCGACGATGACGACCATGTGGTAGCCGGGGCCGAGGCCCTTCTCGACGAGGAGCGGCACGTCGTGCACGACGATGGCGTCGGCCGGCGCGGAGGCGACCAGCTCGCGCGTGCGCTCCGCGATGCGCGGGTGGGTGATGCCCTCCAGGTCACGGCGAGCCGCCGCGTCGGTGAAGACGAGCGCGCCGAGGGCGGCGCGGTTGAGGGCGCCGTCGTCGTCGAGGACGTCGTCGCCGAACCGCTCGACGATGGCGGCGAGGCCGTCCGAGCCGGGCGCCACCACGGCGCGGGCCAGGTCGTCGGCGTCGATCACGATCGCCCCGAGCTCTGAGAACCGTTGCGCGACAGTCGATTTCCCAGACCCGATGCCCCCTGAGAGGCCGACGCGCAACATGGACGCCACTCTAGCGCCAGGGACGCGACGACCGCCGCGTCACGAGGGCCGGGCTCCGTCGGCGAGCCGCGCCGGGAACCCACCGGTGGCGATGGGTGACCAGCGCGTCGGCGTGACCCGCAGGATCGACTTGCCCTGGTCGAGCATCGCCTGGCGGTACTCGTCCCAGTCCGGGTGCTCGCCCGAGATGCACCGGAAGTACTCGACCAGCGGCTCCACCGAGTCCGGCGCGTCGATGACCTCGCAGTCGCCGTCGACCTGCACCCACGCCCCGCCGAAGTCGTCGGAGAGCACCAGGACGCTGACCTGCGGGCTGCGGCGCGCGTTCACGGTCTTCGCCCGCTCCGGGTAGGTCGAGATGACGATACGGCCGGACTCGTCCACGCCGCCCGTGACGGGCGAGGCTTGCGGGCGGCCGTCCGACCGCTGGGTGATCACCAGCATCTGGTGGCGCGGCCGGACGAAGTCGAGCACGCCCTCGAGGTCGACAGTGGTAGTGGTCGCGATGCTGCGGGGCATGCCGACATCCTCACACGAGGGGTGCCCGGCCGCCGGGGACGACGGAGGCCCGGCCCCCTTTCCGGGGACCGGGCCTCGCGGCATACCTGCGAGTGCAGGCGATGCGTCAGTTGCCGGTGAGCTTCTCGCGCAGGGCGGCCAGCGCCTCGTCGGAGGCGAGGGTGCCCTCGGAGGAAGGGGCGCTCGGGCGGCCGGCGCCCTCCTCCGCGGAACCGGAGTCCGAGGAGTAGGACGTCGAGGTACCGGCGCCAGCAGCGGCCTCGGCGTCGGCCTTCGTCGCGGCCTCCACCTGGGCCTTGTGGGCCTCCCAGCGGGCGTGGGCCTCGGCGTACTGCTTCTCCCACTTCTCACGCTGGGCGTCGAAGCCCTCGAGCCACTCGTTGGTCTCCGGGTCGAAGCCCTCGGGGTACTTGTAGTTGCCCTGCTCGTCGTACTCGGCGGCCATGCCGTACAGCGTCGGGTCGAACTCGGCGACCGGGGCGCTCTCGTCGTTGGCCTGCTTGAGGGACAGCGAGATGCGGCGACGCTCGAGGTCGATGTCGATGACCTTGACGAAGATCTCGTTGCCGACGGTGACGACCTGCTCCGGCAGCTCCACGTGGCGCTCGGCCAGCTCGGAGATGTGGACCAGGCCCTCGATGCCGTCGTCGACGCGCACGAACGCACCGAACGGGACGAGCTTGGTGACCTTGCCCGGCACGACCTGGCCGATCGCGTGGGTCCGGGCGAAGTGCTGCCACGGGTCCTCCTGGGTCGCCTTCAGCGACAGGGAGACACGCTCGCGGTCCATGTCGACGTCCAGGACCTCGACGGTGACCTCGTTGCCGACCTCGACGACCTCGGACGGGTGGTCGATGTGCTTCCAGGACAGCTCGGACACGTGGACCAGGCCGTCGACACCGCCGAGGTCGACGAACGCACCGAAGTTGACGATCGACGACACGACACCGGAGCGGACCTGCCCCTTCTGGAGCTCCTTGAGGAACGTGGTGCGGACCTCGGACTGGGTCTGCTCGAGCCACGCGCGGCGCGACAGGACCACGTTGTTGCGGTTCTTGTCGAGCTCGATGATCTTGGCCTCGATCTCCTTGCCGACGTACGGCTGGAGGTCGCGGACACGGCGCATCTCGACGAGCGACGCCGGGAGGAAGCCCCGCAGGCCGATGTCGAGGATGAGACCACCCTTGACGACCTCGATGACGGTGCCGGTGACGACGCCGTCCTCCTCCTTGATCTTCTCGATCGTGCCCCAGGCGCGCTCGTACTGCGCACGCTTCTTGGACAGGATCAGACGGCCTTCCTTGTCCTCCTTCTGGAGGACCAGGGCCTCGACCTCGTCGCCGACGGCAACGACCTCGGACGGGTCGACGTCGTGCTTGATGGACAGCTCACGCGAGGGGATGACGCCCTCGGTCTTGTAGCCGATGTCGAGCAGGACCTCGTCCCGGTCGACCTTGACGATGCGACCCTCGACGATGTCGCCGTCGTTGAAGTCCTTGATGGTCGCGTCGATCGCGGCAAGGAGGTCTTCCTCAGTGCCAATGTCGTTGATGGCGATCTGAGGGGCGGTCTTCTCGACCGTGCTGGCAGTCATGTAGTAGGAACTCCGATTGTGGACAGTGAGACGGTGGGCGGCCGGCAGGCCGGACACCCTGGGTGGGTGATGTCAGGCACGCGCCCGCGCCGGGGCACGGACACGCAAAAGCGAGCACACTGAGGTGCTGCCCCAGACTACCGACGCCGTCGGCATCAGGTCAAAACCGCGAGAGGTATGCCGTTGAGCGAGTTTGCGCAGGTCAGCCGCCGGATGGCGGGTGACGAGGAGACCGCGGCGGCCAACCGGTCCTGGTGGGACGCCGAGGCGGGCGAGTACTACGCGGAGCACGGGGCCTTCCTCGGCGACGCCGATTTCGTCTGGGGTCCCGAGGGCTGGCGGGAGTCCGAGCTCGGGCTCCTGGGCGAGGTGTCCGGCCGCAGGGTGCTCGAGATCGGTGCGGGGGCGGGCCAGTGCGCGCGTTGGCTGGCCGGCCAGGGGGCGGTGGTCGTGGCGTCGGACCTCTCGATCGGCATGCTCAGGACCGGGGTGAACCTCAACCAGAGGGTGAGCGACCCGCGCCTGGCCGTGCCGCTCGTGCAGTGCGACGCGCTGGAGCTCCCGTTCGCCGACGCCACGTTCGACGCGGTGTTCACCTCCTACGGCGCCGTGCCCTTCGTCAGCGACTCCGACGGCCTCGTGCGCGAGGCCGCGCGGGTGCTGCGCCCCGGGGGGCGTCTGGTCTTCTCGACCACCCACCCGTTCCGCTGGGCCTTCCCCGACGACCCGGGCCCCGGCGGACTGACCGTCACCCAGTCGTACTTCGACCGCACGCCCTACGTCGAGGCCGACTCCGACGGCGAGGCGACCTACGTGGAGCACCACCGCACCCTCGGCGACCGCGTCCGCGACATCGCTGCGGCGGGGCTGGTCCTGGCCGACCTCGTCGAGCCCGAGTGGCCGGAGCGCAACGAGGAGACGTGGGGTGGTTGGTCTCCCCTGCGTGGCCGCCTCGTCCCCGGGACGGCGATCTTCGTCTGCACCAAGCCGTAACGCCCAGCGCCCGCCCGGCGACCTCAGTCGCGGTCGAGGAAGGCCAGCACGTCGCGGCCGACCCGTCGGTGGCTCACGGTCCCCCCGTGGCCGACCCCGGGGTACAGGATCACCTGGCCCCGCGGCATGCCGTGGGCGGTCTCACGGAAGAGGTCGGCACCGTAGAAGGCGTCGCGCTCTCCCCCGACGACCAGGGTGGGCGTCTCGATCGAGCCCAGGCGCGCGGTGACGTCGAACGCGTCCTCGGCGCGGAGCGTGGCGAGCAGGTCGGGGTCGCGATGGCCCACCACCAGCCCCGGCAGGAGCCAGCCCAGTGCGCCGGAGAGCCGCGCCACCGCCGGTCCTCCCGCGGTCAGGGTCATCAGCTCGGCGCCTGCGCGCCGGCGGTCGCCGTGCTCCAGAGCGGCCAGCACCCGGCGCTGGCCGGACCGGCCGCCGGCGCCGAGCCGGCAGGCGGACGCGACCAGCGCCAGGCGGTTGACCAGCTCGGGGTGGTCCGCCACCAGCTGGAGCGCGACGCTGCCACCGGTCGAGACGCCCACGACGTCGATCGGCTCCTCGCCCCACTCGCGCAGGGCGACGGCGTAGTCGGCCGCGATGTCGGACATCGTCGCGCCGGGCGCGAGCCCGCGGCGCCGTCCGACCCACCAGACCTGGCGCTGGTCGGCATACGGCCTCATCTGGTGCAGCGCGAAGCGGCGCGTCGACCCGCGGGGCGGAGCGTGGTCGGGGGTCAGACCGGGCAGGAAGAGCAGTGGCGGGCCGGAGCCGAGCGACAGGCTTGCCATGCCGTCACCGGGCAGCGTCATCCGTGGTGCCCGGCCCTGTCGCCCCTGCTCGTCATGGATGCCACGGTAGGTGGGCACGGGAGGCGCCACCATCGTCCGATGTGCCCCCCACTGATCAGCCGTTTCGGCACAGTTGCCGCGAACCCGGACGTGTCGTCGCCCGGCACCCACCACGACGAACGGGGCGGCCCGCAGGCCGCCCCGTTCCGGCCCCGACGGCGACGCCCCGTGTGGCAGCACGGGTGCCGGATCCGGCGGACAACCCGGCGCGGGGTGGCCCGGCTGGGCCACCCCGCGCTGGTTGGTGCGAGGAGGACTACAGGAAGCGGCGACGCAGGAACGCCGCACCACCTGCGAGGCCGAAGATCGCCAGGGCCCCGGCGGACCGGCCAAGGTTGCGCGATCCCTCGCCAGTCATGCCGGCGAGCTCGAACGAGTAGGCGGTCACGCCTGCTGCGTCAGCGGGGGCCCCGTAAGCCATGCCCTCGGTCTTGGCCCGCTCGGCACCTGCCTCGATGAGGGCGTACTTCTGGCCGTAGTCGGCCGCGGTCGACTTCCCCGCTTCGACCAGCTTCTGCGTTCCCTCGTCAGACAGACGCTGGGCACCATCCTCGAGCTTCGGCGCGCCGCCGGCGGCCTCCTCGAGCCCGTCGGCGATCTTGCCTGAACCGTCCGCAGCGTCTCCCAGGCCATCGGACAGCTGGCCCGCACCGTGGGACAGCTGGCCCGCGCCGTCGTCGAGCTTGCCTGCACCATCCGCGAGCTCGCCGAGACCCTCGTCGAGCTGGCCCGCGCCATCCGCAAGCTCGCCCGAGCCGGCCGCCAGCTCGTCGGCGCCCGCACCCAGCTGGTCCAGGCCGTCGAGCAGGGTCATCCCGCCTTCGCCGATCAGGTCGACACCGCCCATGAGCCCGTGGACCCCACCGCGCAGGGTCTCGTCCTCAGGCAGGTCGTCCGCGTCGCCGACCCCACCCTGCACGTTGGTGACGACACCGTTCACCAGTTGCGTCACGCCGGCGTCGAGCGCTCCGAGACCTTGCACCAGGCCAGGCTTCGAGGCGTCGCACACCGGAAGCGTCTCGTTGCTCAGGCCGCACTGGACCTTGACCAGGCCCACAACCGCGTCAGACAGCTTCGACTTCAGCGTGCCGAGTCCACCCGAGACCTGCCCCAGGCCACCCGAGACCTGGCCCAGGCCCGCCGAGGCGGCTCCGGTGTTCTCGCGCAGCTTGCTCTCGACGGCTGCGGCCACACCCATCACCGTCTGCGCGCACATTGGGTCAGCCGCGCAGGCGGGCACGGAACCGATCGAGGTGATGGCGGCTTCGGCCTGGTCGATGCTCCCGTCGGCGGCGAGCGCGGCATCCAGACCCGCCTTGACCTGGTCGACGCCCGCCCTTGACTGGTCTGTCCCACCCTTGAGCTGGTCAACGCTGCCACCGGCCGTCGTCGCGGCGGACAGGCCTGCACGGACCTGGTCGACGCCGTAGAGCAGCGTGTCGGCGGACTCGGCGTCACCGAGGCCCGCGAGCAGCTTTCCGACGCCGTCGTGCAGTGGCTGTGCCTTCTTCGGGAGGGAGCCGATC
>NZ_DATBMI010000220.1:0-11003 GCF_036554925.1 Pedococcus sp. | reverse complement strand
CCCTGCAGACGGCGACATCGCCGTCATCGGGTCCAACTATGGCACCGCCCGCACCCCCGGGTGGGTCCACAACCTGCGGGCCAACCCCGACGTCGAGGTCGAGCACGCCGGCCGCACGGTGGCCGCCACAGCGCGGAGGCTGGGGCGGGAGGCCGCCGAGGCGGTGTGGTCCACGGCGATGGACACGTATGCCGGGTACGCGCACTACCGGCGCTGGGCCGCCGGGCGCGAGATCACCGTGTGGCTGCTCAGCCCCCGCGACGCGTGAGGCAGGATGGGGGCATGACGCACCTGCCCGAGCAGCCCCAGCAGTCCACGCAGCCGGAGCCCGGGCCCGGCCCCCAGGACACCGACCCTCAGCGCGTGGTCGTCGTGACGCAGGACGGCATGGGCGTCGCGCCGCACCCCGACGACGAGGATGCCGCGCCCAACCCGGCCGACCTCGTCGAGCAGCCGGCGAAGGTCATGCGGATCGGCTCGATGATCAAGCAGCTGCTCGAGGAGGTCCGCAACGCGCCCCTCGACGAGGCGGGCCGGATCCGTCTCGCGGAGATCCACCGGCGCTCGATCGAGGAGCTCAAGGACGGGCTCGCCCCGGAGCTGATCGAGGAGCTCGAGCGCATCGCGCTGCCGTTCGGCGAGAACGCCCCCACCGACGCCGAGCTGCGGATCGCCCAGGCCCAGCTCGTCGGCTGGCTCGAAGGACTCTTCCACGGCATCCAGACCGCGCTGTTCGCCCAGCAGATGGCGGCGCAGGCGCAGCTCGCCGAGATGCGTCGCGCCCTGCCCCCCGGCCCGGGCGGCCACCCGGCCGCCGGTCACGGCCACATCCCCGGCATGCCCGGCACGACGCACGGCCCCGAGGGCGAAAGGCCCACGGGCCAGTACCTCTAGTCGCCGGACCAGCCGGGCGGCGCTGTCACGCCCCAGGCCGCGTCGGGTCCCGGAGCGGTCACCTCGCGGCCGGGACCACCACCGCCCGCTGCAGGGAGGCACCACGGTGCTGGCGCAGGTGTGCGGCGACGTCGACGACCACCTTGATGGTGATCAGCAGCAGGCCCGGCCCCACGATCGCCAGCCCGGGCCAGAGGAGGCCGAGGTCCGACACCCTGCCCTCGGACACGAGGTAGCCCCCGCCGAGGACGGCGGTGTGCATGACCAGGATGCGGCCGTAGGGCTGGGCCATCGTGCGCGCCAGCCCGAACTGGGTGCGCTCCCGCCGCGCGAACCAGTGGATCCCGGTCGACAGGCCGTGGCTGGCGAAGAGCACCAGCAGCATCAGGGCGAAGTCGGCGAAGCTGCCGGTAGTGCCGGTCGAGCGCACGAGGATGAACGTGAAGACGCCGTGCACGAGGGTGAACATCCCGTAGTGCACGGTGAAGAAGGCACCCATCGCCACCCGGGCCGCGATGCCCGGGTACTGCACGCGCGACCCGTCCGGCAGGACGCTCACCCGTCCGGTCTCCAGGAGGCCGGGGGCGTCGCCCGGCTGCCCTGTCACCGCGTCGGGACCGGCGGTCGTGGCCAGCTTCACCAGCGTCCACGTCCCAATGACGATGTTCTCGAGCCAGTAGGCGATCAGGACGTCGCCGGCCGCCCACCGTCCGCTGAGCAGCGCCAGCAGCGGCATCGCGTTCACGGTGAGGAGCAACGCCAGGGAGGCCGCGCGAGCCGCCCGGGGCGAGAAGGTCTGCAGCACGGCATACGCGGCCTGCAACCCGAGCGCGCGCAGCACGACCGTCATCACTCCCCCTTGGCCTCGTGGCTGTGTGGCTCTCGGGCGCTACCGCGGCCCGGACGGCGGTGAGCCTAGGCCGACGCCGGGCCCGGTC
Source organism: Pedococcus sp. (assembly GCF_036554925.1). Lineage (NCBI taxonomy): Bacteria > Bacillati > Actinomycetota > Actinomycetes > Micrococcales > Intrasporangiaceae > Pedococcus > Pedococcus sp. The sequence goes on along the minus strand of NZ_DATBMI010000220.1, from coordinate 9,171 downwards.
GCGGGATGCCGGGTCAGTTCCGGCCGTTCGGCCGAGGCGGGCACCCGACCGTCAGGCGAGCTGCCCGGCGTCGACCTCGGGGAGCCCTGCCGTCGGCTCGAGCACCGTGCCGACGTCGCCGGGGAGGTCGGCCGTGTCGACGTCCAGGCCCCGCACGAGGTCGACCGAGTAGGCGATGTTGGTGCGCTGGTCGGTCATCGCACCCTTCCGGTTTGTAGACGGGGACCCGGTACCAGTCCCAGACCTCGGAGGCACCCCACACGGTGTGGCCGTAGGGCTTGAGGTCGCGCGGGTCGCGCGCGTCGCCCCCGATCCGGGGCCCGGTGGCCGCTGGTGACCGGTAGCGTTCGACGGCATGAGCGAGGACGCGCGGACCCCGGGCGACGACCTGCGGCAGCTGGCCGAGGACTACCACGAGCACACGATGGCGGTGAACCCCTCGTGGGCCCACATGCTCGGCGACTACCGGTTCGCCGACCGCTACGAGGACGCCAGCCGGGCCGCCGAGGACGCCGACGTCGCGCGGGCGCGCGAGTTCGCCGCCCGCGCCTCGGCCATCAGCGACGCCGACCTCTCGGCCCAGGACCGCGTCACCCGCGCGGTGGTCGAGTTCCAGGCCTCCAACGACGCGGCCCTCGGGGAGTGCCGCCTGGCCGAGCTCTCGGTCAACCCCGTCTTCGGCGTGCAGGTCGACGCGCCCCTCACCGTGTCCAACCTGGCCCTGCCCACGGCCGACGTGGCCGAGGCCATGGTGTCCAAGTTCCACGGCATCGGGCAGCACCTGCGCGACGTCGCGCAGCGGCACCGCGAGGGCGTGGCCTCGGGCCGCACCCCGGCCGCCTTCGCGGTGGCCGAGACCCTGCCGCAGCTCGACGCGTGGCTGGACGCCCCGCTCGACGAGGACCCGCTGCTGCAGACCTCGCCGCCGCCCGAGGGGCTCGACGTCGACGCCTGGCGAGGCCGGCTGCAGGCGGCCATCGAGGCCTCCGTCCGACCCGCGCTGCGGGAGTTCCGCGACGTGCTCGCCGACGAGGTCACGCCACACGTGCGCCCCGAGGACCGGTGCGGCCTCGTCTGGCTGCCCGGCGGCGAGGACGTCTACGCCACGACGTTGCGCGCCCACACCACGACCACCCTGACCGCGCAGCAGATCCACGAGATCGGGCTCGAGCAGGTCGCCAAGCTCGAGGACGAGTACCGCCGGCTCGGCACCGAGCTCTTCGGTACCGACGACCTGCCGGCGCTCTACGACCGGCTCCGCACCGACCCCGAGCTGCGCCACCACGACCCCGCCGAGATCCTCGCGGCCTGCGAGACCGCCTTCGCGCGTGCTCGCGAGGCGATGCCGCGGTGGTTCGACCGGCTCCCGAAGGCCGACTGCGCGATCCGGACGACCGAGCAGGGGGCGCTCGGCTTCTACTACCCTCCGGCCGAGGACGGCTCGCGCGGCGGCGTCTTCTACGTCAACACCTCCAACCCGGGCGCGTGGGGCCGCTTCGAGATCGAGGCGCTCTCCTACCACGAGGGCATCCCGGGCCACCACCTCCAGCTCGCCATCGCGTCCGAGCTCACCGACGTGCCGGCCCTGCGCCGCCACGCGAACTTCACCGCCTACGCGGAGGGCTGGGGCCTCTACACCGAGCGCCTCGCCGACGAGATGGGGCTCTACTCCACGCCGCTCGACCGGCTCGGCATGCTCACCATGGACTCCGTGCGGGCCTGCCGGCTCGTCGTCGACACCGGCCTGCACGCCCTGGGTTGGGGACGCCAGCAGGCCATCGACTGGATGGCGGCGCACTGCCCCATGTCGCTGGCGGGCATCACCGCGGAGGTCACGCGGTATGCCGTGTACCCGGGCCAGGCGTGCAGCTACATGATCGGCCGGCTCGAGATCCTGCGGATCCGGCGCGAGGCCCAGGAGCGCCAGCGCGAGACGTTCGACATCAAGGAGTTCCACAACGCGGTGCTCGACTCGGGCAGCGTGCCGCTCGCGGTGCTCGACGACATCGTGCGGGCCCGCCTGCCCTGACGGCGGTGCGCCAGCCCCAACACCGGGTCGAGGTAAAACCGCCGGGGAACACCGGCGTTTCCCCGTCGACCCGGGCGGGTCGGCGACGGATCTCCGGTCAGGCGGTGGCCGCGGCGAGTGCCCGCCCGGCGGTCCGGCCGGAGAAGATGCAGCCGCCGAGGAAAGTGCCCTCGAGCGAGCGGTACCCGTGCACCCCACCGCCGCCGAACCCGGCAGCCTCGCCGGCGGCATACAGGCCCTGCACCGGCCGGCCGTCGTGCCCGAGCACTCGTCCGTTGAGGTCGGTCTCGAGGCCGCCGAGGGTCTTGCGGGTGAGCACGGACAGGCGGACGGCGATGAGCGGCCCGGCCTTCGGGTCGAGGATGCGGTGCGGGCCTGCGGTGCGGATCAGCCGATCACCACGGTAGGCCCGGGCACCGCGGATGGCGGTGACCTGCGCGTCCTTGCCGAAGGCGTTCTCGATCTGGCGGTCGCGCTCGACGACCTGGCGCCGGATGTGGTCGGCGTCGAGCAGGGGCTCGCCGACCAGGGCGTTCATGCCGGCGACGAGGTCGTCGATGCGGTCGGCCTGGACGAAGTCCTCACCCCGCTCGAGGAACGCCCGGACCGGTCCCGGCATGTCGGACGTCGCGCGGCCGAGCACGCCGCGCACCGACCTGCCGGTGAGGTCGGGGTTCTGCTCCGAGCCGGACAGCGCGAACTCCTTGCCGATGATCCTCTGCGTGAGGATGAACCACGAGTGGTCGTGCCCGGTCCGGCGGAGGTGCGCCAGCGTGCCGAGCGTGTCGAAGCCGGGGAACAGCGGCGCCGGCAAGCGGTTCCCCAGCGCGTCGAACCACAGCGAGCTCGGCCCCGGGAGGATCCGGATCGCGTGGTCGGGCCAGACGGGGTCCCAGTTGTGGATGCCCTCGACGTAGTGCCACATGCGGTCGGGGTTGATGACGCGGCCGCCGGCGCCCTGGGCGATGCGCATCATCCGGCCGTCGACGTAGGCCGGGACGCCGGTGATCATCCGCTCCGGGGGCGAGCCGAGCCGCTGCGGCCAGCTGGCGCGGACGAGGTCGTGGTTGCCGCCGATCCCACCGGAGGAGACGACCACGGCCTGGGCGGCCAGCTCGAACTCACCGGCCTCGTCCCGGTTCGTGGGCCGACCGCGTTCGGCGTCGTCGTCGGCCAGCAGCGTGCCGCGCACCCCGGTCACGGCCCCGTCGGAGAGCACCAGCTCGTCGACCCGGTGGCGGAACCGCAGCTCGAGGTGCCCCGCCGCCCGGGCCACCTGCACGCGGCGCACGAACGGCTCGAGCACCCCGGGACCGGTACCCCAGGTGATGTGGAAGCGGGGCACCGAGTTGCCGTGGCCGCTGGCACTGCCGTCGCCGCGCTCGGCCCAGCCGACCACCGGGAACCACCTCATGCCCTGGTCGTGGAGCCAGGCGCGCTTCTCGCCGGCGGCGAAGTCGACGTAGGCCTGCGCCCACTGCCTCGGCCAGTGGTCCTCGGGGCGGTCGAAGCCGGCGCTGCCCATCCAGTCCTGCAGGGCGAGGTCGACCGAGTCGCGGATGCCCATCCGGCGCTGCTCGGGGCTGTCGACGAGGAACAGGCCGCCGAACGACCAGTGCGCCTGGCCGCCGAGGTTGGCCGGGCTCTCCTGGTCGAGCACCAGCACCCGGCGGCCTGCGTCGGCGAGCTCAGCGGCGGCCACGAGCCCGGCGAGCCCGGCCCCCACGACGATGACATCGGCGTCCATGAGCCGAAAACGTACTCCCGGTCGAACTGGACACGCCGGGAATCACCGGCGTTTTTACCTCGACCGGGAGGAGACGAGCACTCCGCCCCCCTGTGGTGAGTGGGTGAACGCCACGTCGCCGAGGTTCTCGACGATCGCGTCGGCCACCAGCTCGTGCCGCGGGGTCGTCGTCGTCACCGCGAGGGTCGCGCAGCCGGCCGCGCGCGCCGCGGTGAGACCGCCCGGGGCGTCCTCGACGACCAGGCACCGCTCGGCGTCGACGCCGAGCCGCTCGGCGGCCAGCAGGAAGGGGTCGGGGTGCGGCTTGCCGCGCTCGACGTCGTCCGCGGTGACGACGACCCGCGGGACCCGCAGCCCCGTCGCCTCGATCCGCACCTCCGCCAGCGGTGTCGAGCAGGAGGTGGCGATCGCGCAGCGGTCCGGGGCCAGGGCGGCCAGCGCCTCGGCAGCACCGGGCAGCACCGTGATGCCGTCGGTGTCGGCCAGCTCCAGCTCGTTGATCCGGCTGAGCGCGCTCTCGTGGCGATGCGGCGGCAGCAGGTCGGCCACGATCGCCGCGGCGGGGACGCCGTGGAAGCCCTGCAGCCGCTCGGGCTCCAGCCCGTGCTCCTGCGCCCACCGCACCCAGCTGCGGATGACCACGGGGATCGAGTCGATGAGGGTGCCGTCCATGTCGAAGATGACGGCGGCGAAGGCGCGGCCGTGCAGAGGGGCGAGCGGTGACGGCATACGGCAAGGGTAGGTGCGTCGATGTGGTTACGGTGGACGGGTGCGAAGGCCCGCCCTCCCCCCGACGCAGCGGCGACCGCTGCCCAGATGGGTCGTGCGGGCCGCGGCGGTCGTCGCCCTGGTCGTGGGCTGTGTCGTCGGCGGCGTGGCCGCGACGACACTGTTCCCGTCCACGACCGAGACGATCAACTACCGGGCCCAGCTGCGGCTGTCCGTGAACACCCAGGAGATGTCGCGGATCCACAGCCCGACCGTCTTCGGTGACATCAACCTCGACTTCGACGGCCCTGTCCCCGCGCCGGGCGTCCTGGCCAACGTCCAGGTCAAGCAGAACATCACCGACCTGCTGGCCCAGCCGAAGGTCTCCATCAAGGCCCTGCAGCCCGGCCCGCTCGAGCTCACGAACGCCGCGCGCGAGGCGGCCACCGAGATGGGGCTGCGGTTCGCCGCCGGGTCCCTGACGGTGGCCGTCCTCGCGGTGGCCGTGTATGCCGTGTGGCGGCGGGGGCGCGGCCGCCCGCCGCTGCGCCGGGTGGCCGCCGCCGGTGCGTGCTGGGCGGTCGCGTGCGGGATCACGGGCGTCAGCATCTGGCAGACCTACCAGCCGGACCGTCTGGCGGCCTTCACCACCACCGGCATCCTCGGCGCGGTGCAGCGCAACGCCGACCTGCTCGACGGGGTCGAGACCCGGGCGCAGCAGACCACGCCCTACCTGAAGAACCTGCTCGCCCTCTCGGCCGCGCTCCAGGACAAGTACGCGCCCCAGTCGCTCGACGAGCCGGAGGCCGCGCGGATCCTGCTGGTCTCGGACATCCACGGTGCGCAGCAGTACCCGCTGATGAAGACGGTCATCGAGGAGGAGCAGATCGACGCCGTGGTCGACCTCGGCGACCTGCTCAACTTCGGGAGCGTCACCGAGGGCGAGGCGGTCGGCCTCTTCAAGGGCATCGAGTCCCTCGGGGTGCCCTACCTGTTCGTCAAGGGCAACCACGACGCCACGAGCGCGAGCGACGACGCGGTGCTGACCCGGTTGGCCAAGGTCCGCAACGTCGTGCTGCTCCAGCCGGGCGAGGAGGAGTACATCGAGCAGAGCGTCAACGGCGTGCGTATCGCCGGCTTCAACGACCCGCGCTGGTTCGGGGACGACAACCGCGACAACGCCGCCAAGCAGGTCCCTGCCCGGGACGCCTTCATCGCGGCCTTCGCGGACCGCCCGGCGCCCGACCTCGTCGTCTCGCACGAGCCCGGGGCGGTGCGCGACATCGAGAACGCGGACGTCCGGGCCCATGGCCACCTGCACAGCGACCGGCTCGACGGCAACCTCATCGGCGTCGGCACGTTCACGGGCGGGGGCCCGTTCAGCCATTTCCTCGAGGGCGGCGAGGGCGAGGAGCTCACCGGCCAGCCGTCGTCGTTCGACATCGCGACGTTCGGCCAGGACTGCGAGCTCACCTCCCTGACCAGGTACCAGTTCCGCAACGTCATCGAGGGCCGCCCGGCCTACGACGACGTCACCCTGATCAACGGTTCGCGGATCGAGCAGTCGCCGCAGAACGGTCGGGAGGAGCAGCAGGCGGGCACGAACCAGCAACCCGCAGCCCCGGCACGCACCTGCTCGCGCAGCCTCGGGACCTCTGGTGAGCGGGTGCCGGCCGTGGCGCGGTGACGCCTGCCGCTGGGCGGACGCAGGGCCGGGCATCGCACTGCCCCGGCGCGCGCCGACCCGTACCCTGAGGACCATGGCACGCGAGATCAGGGACCTGCACGAGGTCGCCGGACGGCTCCTCGGCGAGGCACAGCGCTCGGCCTCGGGCCGGGCGGCGGAGACCATCGCCTCGGGGTCGGTGCAGCGGGCCACCGTCATCGCCCTCACCGCCGACGCCGAGATGGGTGAGCACGACTCGCCCCCGGCGGCGCTGTTGCAGGTCATCAGCGGCCGGGTGAGGCTGCGCACCCACGACGAGAACTGGGTGCTCGAGGCCGGGCAGGTCGTCCCGGTGCCCTCCCGCCGGCACGGACTCGACGCCCTGGAGGACTCCGCCGTCCTGCTCACCGTCGCCCTGCACGGCTGACCGACCCCTCGGCACGGCGTTCGCGCGCCGGTTGTCGCCGGTTGTCGCCGGTCGTCGCCGGTCCGTCCGCCCACGGCAGGAGCACGGGCGCCGTCGCGGTGCCGGTGGCTCAGTCGGCGCAGACGCGCACGTCCGTGGCCTCATAGTTGTATGCCGTGCTGTCGCCGGCCGCGTGGCACGTGAGCCGGGCGGGTGGTCGCCGGCCACGCGAGACCGTGGCCTCCACGACGGCGGGCATCGGACCACTCCCGCTGAGCCTCACGCGCCACGAGTCAGCCCCCAGGGCCGTCACCTGACGGCCCACCAGGTGCCCGGCACCGGCGGGACCCAGCCGCGCGTGCGCCGCGACGATCGCGGCCTGCACGACCGGCGGCTCGGTACTCAGGCCGCGCAGGTGCTCGGGGCTGACCCGGCCCGCCAGGTGGTCCGCCGCCACCGTGCGCGCCGAGGCCGCCGACAGGTTGCCGTAGCAGGCGCCATCGGGCAGCACGAGCAGGTTGGCGGCGAACCGGTCGCCGCCGACGTGCGAGCACTCCCAGGTCTGGTCGGGCCAGCGGTCGGCGAGCGCGCTCGCGACGGGACGCCCGCGGACCGCGCAGCAGGTGTCGTGCAGGCCGTGCACGCACACCAGGAGCAACGGCTCCTGGGGTCCGGCGCGGTCCAGATCCGGCGGCGACCCCGCCCGCGAGAGCAGGTCCGCCGCCTCGCCGAGGTCGACGGGGTCGCGCCAGGTGCCCCAGTGCTGGCCGGCTGCGTGGTCGACGACGGCCCAGCGGTGCTCGCTGGAGCGGGGTCTCCGCCCGGGCCGGCGGATCAGGAGCACCCGGGCCGACGCCTCCCGGGCCACCCGTGACAGGCGCTCCGCCAGGGGTGGCGGGATGAGCCGGCTCTGGAGTGCCTGCGGCGCCCAGGGCCCCGGGTACTCCACCAGGAGCCACCGTCGCGCCGGAGCCGCCGTTCCCGGCAGCGGGTCGAGCCGGGCCCGGGCGGCGGTCGCACAGTGCGGCTGCGTCATGGGGACAGCAGGATGCCGGCCAGGACCAGCTGCCGGGCGAGGGGCTGTCCGAGGTCACCGACGCGGGCAGTGCCTGCCTCCAGCAGACGTGCCACGGCCGGGAGGTCGTCCTCCGCCACGGTGACAGCGCCCGCCCTGCTGTCCAGCACGGCACTCCCCTCACGTGGTGCGCCGAGGCGGGCGCTCAGGTGGGGGCGCAGCGCGACCTCGCTGTCGTCGGCGAGCGACTCGGCGGCGCGCAGCTGGGCCAGCGGGTGGACGGGGTCGGCGCGCTGCGCGTCGCGCACCCGCCGGGCCAGCGCCTCGGCGAGGTCGGCGGCCCGGACCTCCCCCAGGGCACGCAGGAGGGCGGAGCGGACCAGCTCGAGGTCACCCGCCCACGCCCGGGGGTCGGCGGCGTCGACACCCAGCGGGAGCGAGGCACGCACCGCGGCGTCCTCCGAGGCCCGGTCCAGGGCCACCCTGACGGCCTCGTCGGCGAGGTGCCGGCGCGTCCAGGGGTGCACCCCGATCGTGACGTGGGTGCTCACCGCACCCAGTGCGGTCGCGGCGTGGAGGTAGCCGCGGGGGAGGTACAGGCAGTCACCGGGGCGCAGGACGGCGTCGACCAGCGGGGTGGCCGCCGCGGCCTGCTCGACGGCGGCCCGGTGGTCGGTCCACGGCTCGTGGCGCATCGGCGCCGGGTGCACCGGGGGGCGCACCCGCCAGCGCTTCTCGCCGTCGACCTGGAGGACGAACACGTCGTGCACGTCGTAGTGGTCGCTGAAGCCGGTGCTCTGCGCGGGGGTGACGTAGGCGTTGGCCTGGACGGGGTGCCCGAGGTCGGCAGCAAGGTCACGGGTGAAGGCGGCCAGCGGCTGCCAGACACGGTGCAGGCCCTGGAGCACCATCGTGGCCCCGTCGGCGAACAGCCTCAGGACCTGGTCGTCGCCCACCTGGTCGGCGATGCCGGCGCCGACCCCGGCGCCCCGGGTGAACGCCCGCTCGGGCAGGGTGGCGCCGTCCTTGGCCATCCGCATGAAGGGGGTCCGCAGGGCCCGCTCGGAGACGAGCTCGTCGACCGCGTCACCCGAGAACAGGTCGGCGAAGGACGCGGGGAGCTCCTCGGCCCGGGACAGCAGGGGTTCGCGGCCCCAGTGGCGCTCCGAGAACTCCGCGGTGGGGCACGAGATGAGCCGGGGCAGCGCGAGGCGCCCGCACTCGCGTGCGGGCGCCTGCGCTGCTTCGGCGGCAGTCACCGGGACCCTGCGTGCGTGCTACCCGGCGCCACCATCGGCGCCACCGTCCGCACCACCATCTGCGCCACCATCGGCGCCGGAGTCAGCACCGCCGTCCGCGCCACCGTCGGCACCACCGTCCGCGCCACCGTCCGAACCACCATCGGCGCCACCATCGGCGCCCGAGTCAGCACCGCCGTCCGCGCCACCATCGGCACCGGAGTCCGCACCGCCGTCCGCGCCACCGTCGGCACCGCCGGCCATGCCCTCGGCGCCGCCGTCAGTGGGGCCGTGCGTGTTCTCCTCCGAGCCCATCGGGGTCTCGCTCATGGCTGTCCTCCCTGTGGTTGGGGCGCGACGCG
>NZ_DATBMI010000218.1:0-14830 GCF_036554925.1 Pedococcus sp. | reverse complement strand
GGTGGAGAGAGTTCCGGCGGCGGCAGCGTGCCGCGCTGCGGGAGAGCAACCGGCCCACGGCCGGGCTGGAGCACCTGCCCGCCGGCGTCGAGCCCGGTGCGCCCGGTGCGCCCGGTGCGCCGGGTGCGCGCCCCGGTCCCGCCTCCGGCTCCACCGGTGCCCCCGACGGTGACCCCGGTCTGCTCGCCGCCGTCCTGCCCCCGATCGAGGGCGCCACGACCCCGGGACAGCCGGCTCCTGCCGCCGAGCCCACCCTGCAGGCCCCCGCACCCACCCCGGGGCAGACCGGGACGGGCCACGACGGCGCACCCCTGGCCACCGAGGACCTCGGCGCCCCCGCCGGCCAGCGCTTCGGCCGGGCCGGCCGACCGCTGAACCGCCAGTCGCCCTTCTACGTCGGTTTCGTCGGTGCCCTCGGCGTGCTCGTGGCCCTCGGCCTGTGGCAGGTGCTCGGGCGGCTCACCGCCGTCATCACCCTCCTGGTGGTCTCGCTCTTCCTGACCCTGGCCATCAACCCCCTGGTGGAGTCGCTGACGAACCGCGGGATCAACCGGCCCAGCGCCGTCTCCATCGTCTTCGCCGGTGTCGTCGCGGTGTTCGTCCTGCTGGGCCTCGTGGTGGTGCCGCCGGTCATCGAGCAGGGGACCCAGCTCATCGAGGACGCCCCCGGCTACGCCAACCAGTTCCTGGACTCCTCGGTCGTGCGCAACATCGACCGGGACTACCAGGTCGTCGACAAGGTCTCCGAGGAGTTCAACAAGCGCCTCACCGACAGCAGCTTCCTCAGCCAGGTGTTCGGCGGGGTGCTCGGCGCCGGGCGCGCGGTCGTCACCGGGATCTTCCAGTTCTTCACGGTCATGATCCTCGTGCTGTTCTTCCTCGGCACGCTGCCGAAGGTCAAGCAGGCGGCCTACGCCACGGTCCCGACCTCGCGTCGCGCCCGCGTCGAGTCGCTCTCCGAGGAGATCATGCGGCGGACCGGCTCGTACGCGATCGGCCAGGTCGCCGTGGCGACGATCAACGCCGTCTGCAGCTGGATCATGATGACGATCCTCGGCATCCCGTATGCCGCGGTGCTGGCCGTCGTCGTCGGCTTCCTCGGGCTCGTGCCCATGGTGGGCGCCACGCTCGGGGCCTTCCTGGTGTGCGTCGTGGCGCTGTTCGACGAGCCCCGGAAGGCCATCATCGTGGCGATCTACTACGTGGTGTACCAGCAGGTCGAGAACTACGTCGTCGTGCCGCGGGTCATGCAGCGCACCGTGTCGGTGCCCGGCGCGGTGACCGTCGTCGCGGCCCTGGCGGGTGGCACGCTGCTCGGCGTCCTCGGCGCCCTGCTCGCCATCCCCTTCGCGGCGGGCCTGCTGCTGCTCTACGAAGAGGTGCTGCTCCCCCGCCAGCGCCGCCACTGAGGGTCGCGAGCCTGGACCCCGCCCTCGCGTCTGACCATCCACACCTCCGCTTCGCTCCGGTGCTCACGCCAGAGACCCACCACGGCCCTCCGGGCCGGGTCCGCGAGCGCTCGTCACCCTCGTGACGTGCCTGCCGGACTCGCTCTGTCGGCACCCGGTCTGCTCCGACCCGCCAGCTCGCGCCAGCGGACGCGGTGCCCCGTGACCACGAGCGCGCGCCGGTACACCGCCGACCCGGCATACACGAGCGCCACCGCGGTGCCCGCCGTGAGGGCCATCGAGGTCAGCAGCTGCCACACGGGCACCTCGCCGCCCGACCACCGGATCGGCATCGCCATCGGGGCGCTCAGCGGGAACATCGAGACGGCGGTGCCCCAGGCGCTCGACGGGTCGCCCATGACGACGACGACGCTGAGGAGGTAGCCGACCACGAGCAGGGTCGTCACCGGTGCCACGGCCGCGTTCGCCTCGGTGACCTTGTCGACCATCGCTGCGGAGGCGGCGAACAGGAAGGCGTAGAGGGCGAACCCGAGGATGAACCACACGACTCCGAGGGCGAGGTCACCGCTGGCCACGCTGGGCAGGTCCACCTCGCCGAAGCGGATCGCGACCGCCAGGGGCGCCCCCAGCACCAGCAGCTGGGCCAGGGTCGCCGTGCCGATCGCCGCCACGGTGCCCACCAGGACCTGGCTGGGACGCAGCACCGCCAGCAGCACCTCCGAGAGGCGGGTCGCCTTCTCCAGCGCGACCGCCGTGGCGATGGCGCTCCCGGCGAAGGTGAGGGCGACGTAGAGGGCGATGCCCGCCCCGAAGCCGACGGCGGCCCGGGTCTCGCTGTCGACCCGGCCGACCGTGACCTGCTCGGGCGGCTCGACCGCCGCCACCTGCGCGACCTGCTCGGGCGTCAGGCCGAGGGCCTCGAGCCGGGCGCCGCTCTCCAGCGCGACCACCGTCTGCGACACCAGCACCGGGAAGGTCGGGTCGAGGTGCGGCCCCGTGTAGAGGGTGTCCCCGGCGAGGCCCGCCGTCGCCTCGTCGTCGCGCACCGCCTCCCGGACGGCTGTCTCGTCCGGACGGGCCGTGAGCTCGACGGAGAAGTCCCCGCGCGACGCCGCCGACTCCAGCGCCGCCCGCAGCTGCGCCGGTGCCTCGCCCACGGTGGCCAGCGTGTAGGTCGTGGGCTCGCCGAGGACCAGCTGGGGCACCACCACCGCGGCCGCCGACGCCACCAGCAGCAGCGCGGTGACGAGGCGGTAGGTGCGCGAGCGCACCGTCTCCGACAGGCTGCGCTGGGCGACCAGCCACGTCCCGCGCCACCAGCTCATCCGCTGACCTCCTCGAGGACCGGCTCTGCAGCCACCGCCGCCAGGAACAGCTCGGAGAGGGTCGGCAGCTCCAGGCCGAAGTCCCGGACCCGCCCCGCCGAGCGGGCGGCGTCGAGCACTGCCAGCGGGTCCACGCCACTCGGCACGCCCAGCCGCAGGTCGTCGGCGTGGTCGCTGACGACGCGCACGCCGTCGAGGCCGACGAGCCACCCTCGGTCGGGCGTCTCGACGTGGAGTCGCAGCCGGCGCTGCCCGGCGGAGGCCCGGAGGTCGGACACGGCTCCCGCCAGCACCGTCCGGCCGTGGTCGACCATCACGATGTCCTCGCAGAGGTCCTGCACCAGGTCGAGCTGGTGGCTCGAGAAGAGCACGAGGCACCCGCGTGCTGCCCGCTGCCGCAGCATGGCCGACAGGCCCTCCACCGCCACCGGGTCGAGTCCGGCGAAGGGCTCGTCGAGCACGACGACCTCCGGTCCGTGCACGAGCGCCGTGGCCAGCTGGAGCCGCTGCTGCATGCCGCCGGACAGCCGGTCGGTGCGCTCGTCCCACCGGTGGCCGAGCTCGAGCTCGTCGAGGAGGTCGCGCGCCCGTCGGTTGGCCTCGGCACGGGTCAGGCCGTGCAGCCGACCGAAGTGCACGACCTGTGCCCCGGCCGGCATCGCCGGGTAGAGACCACGCTCCTGGGGCAGGTAACCCCACGTGCGCCGGTCGTGCACGTCCTGCAGCCGCTCGCTGCCGAGCCACACCTCGCCGCCGTCCGGCCGGAGCACGCCGAGCAGGATGCGCATCAGGGTGGTCTTGCCCGCGCCGTTGGGTCCGAGCAGGCCCGTGAGCCGTCCGGGCGTCACCGCGCACGAGACGCCGTCGAGGGCCACGCGCTCCCCGAAGGCGTGCACGACGCGGTCGACCCGCAGCCCCGCTGCCACGTCGCCACCATCACCCGGGGCGGCGCGCAGCCGACAGGGCCGAAGGTCTCAGCACGACGGTGGGTCAGCGGCCGGGTTGCCGCTGTCCTACGAGGAGGAGCCTGACCGGGCCTGGGCACCGACGAAGCGGCGGAGCACCTCGAGGAAGACCTCCGGCTGTTCCGAGTGCACCCAGTGGCCCGCGTCCTTGATGGTCACCCGTCGCACCAGGGGGAAGTACCGCTCCATGGCGGGTGCGAACTCGTCACTGACGTAGGGCGACGTCTGGCCGGCAACCCAGAGGACCGGGCCGTCGTAGGGCGCGGCGTCGGCGACGCGGTCCCCGGGCCAGCCGCCGAGCTCCGCCAGGTCGCGCCCGAGGACCTCGAGGTTGGCCTGCCAGCGCCAGCCGTCGCCGTCACCGCCGGAGTCACGGCGCAGGTTCTGCAGCAGGAAGCTGCGAACGGTCGTGTTGGGCACGGCCTCGGCGAGCGCTGCGTCCGCCTCCGCCCGGGTGGTGATGGCGGACAGGTCCATGCCCTGCATCGCGTCGATGTAGTGCCGGAACTCCCCGGCCCGGCCGCCGTAGTCGACCGGCGACATGTCGACGACGCACAGCCGTGCCACCCGCTCGGGGTGCCGCAGGGCCAGCACCATGGCGGCCTTGCCACCCATGGAGTGCCCGACCAAGGTCACCGGGTCGTCGGGGTCGAGCAGCCCGGCGACCTCGTCGGCGACGTCGAGGTAGTCGAACTCCTCGGGCCACGCCGAGCGCCCGTGGTGCGGCATGTCGACCAGGGTGACCCGGTGCTCGTCCGCAAGCGCCTTGCCGACGTGGGTCCAGTTCTTCCCCTGCCCGAAAAGCCCGTGGCAGAAGACGACTCGCGACCCGCTCTCGCCGAGGTCGGTGGTGTGCAGGCTCATCGGATCGACCCCTGGGTGTGGCGCCGGCCCCGGGCGGACCAGCACGGTGAGTGCCAGTGGCGCCGGTCGTCGAGGCCGCCGACGCCGTCGGCCGGCCACACCACGACGTGGGGCGTGCCGACCGCGATGGTGTGCTGGCAGCCGGGGCACAGGTAGGCCCGGCTGGCCCCCGCCCCCGTGACGCGGCGCACGAACCACTCGCCCCCGGCATACGACTCCCGCTGCGTGAGCCCGCCGAGCGCGCGGTCGACGTTCAACGGAGCGTCGTCGCGGCGGCGGCGGTTGGCGCGGGGCACGGCCCCATCCTCGCAAAAGACGCACGGTCGCAAGGAGGCAGGCTCGCAAAGACGCGGGTATGCCGCGTGGCCGGGCCACGCGGCATACCCGCCTCTGCGTCGGGGAGCTCAGGCGTAGGTGCGGAAGCCGCGCCCGGTCTTGCGGCCGAGGTAGCCGGCCGTGACCAGGTGCTCGAGCAGCGGCGCGGGGGCGAAGCCCGGCTCGCGGAACTCGAGGTAGAGCTCGCGCTGGATCGCCAGGGAGACGTCGAGGCCGACGACGTCGAGCAGCTCGAACGGGCCCATGGGCAGGCCGCAGCCGGTCTTCATCGCGGTGTCGATGTCGTCGGCGCTGGCGTAGTTGGCCTGCAGCATCTTCACCGCGTCGTTGAGGTACGGGAAGAGCAGCGCGTTGACGATGAAGCCCGAGCGGTCCCCGCAGGTCACGGCCTGCTTGCCGACCTGGGCGCAGAGGTCCTGGACGGTCGCCACGACGTCGTCGGCGGTGGAGACGGTGTGCACGACCTCGACGAGCCTCATGACCTGGGCCGGGTTGAAGAAGTGCATGCCGACGACGTCCTGCGGGCGCTTCGTCACCGCGGCGCACTCCACGACGGGCAGCGAGGAGGTCGTGGTGGCGAGGATCGCCCCCGGCCTGCAGATCTCGTCGAGGTTCTCGAAGAGCGCGCGCTTGACGGCGAGGTCCTCGACGACCGCCTCGACGACGAGGTCGGCGTCGCGCAGGTCGTCGAGCGAGGTCGTGCCGGTCAGGTGCGTGAGCGCCTCGGCGCGGGCTTCCTCGGTCAGCTTGCCGCGCTGCACCGCCTTCTCGAGGCTCTTCTCGATGGCGGCCTGCACCGCCGCGACCTTGGCCTCGGCCCGGGCGACGAAGACGACGTCGTACCCCGCCTTGGCGAAGACCTCGATGATGCCGGTGGCCATGGTCCCGGAGCCGACGACGCCGATCCGGCGGACCGGTCGCAGGGCGAGGCCGGACTCGGCGGCGGGCTTGGGCGTGAGGTGGTCCGCGACGACGGTCGACGAGCCCTCCTCGGCGTAGGTGTAGAAGCCGCGGCCACTCTTGCGGCCCTTGAGCCCGGCGCTGACCATCTGCTTGATGATCGGGCTGGGGGCGTGCAGCCGGTCGCGGCCCTGCTTGTACATCGTGTCGAGGATCTCGTAGGCGGTGTCGAGGCCGATGAGGTCCATCAGCGCCAGCGGACCCATCGGGTAGCCGCAGCCGAGCTTCATCGCCGCGTCGATGTCCTCGCGGGAGGCGTACTTGCTCTCGAACATCGCGACCGCGTGGTTGAGGTAGCCGAAGAGCAGTGCGTTGGCGATGAAGCCGGCCTTGTCCCCCACCACGACGGGCTGCTTGCCGAGCCGCTGGGCGAGGGCCTTGACGTCCTCGAACACCTCGTCCTCGGTGACGACGGTGCGCACGACCTCGACGAACTGGAGCACCGGCGCAGGGTTGAAGAAGTGCATGCCGACGACCCGCTTGGGGTTGCTGGTCGCGACGGCGATCTCGGTGACCGGCAGGCTCGAGGTGTTGGTCGCGAGCACCGCATCGGGCCCGACGATCGAGTCGAGCTTGGCGAAGATGTCCTTCTTGAGGTCGAGGTGCTCCGGCACGGCCTCGACCACGAGCTGGCAGTCGGCGAGGTCACCCATGTCGGAGGTGAAGGTGACCCGGCTGTGCAGGGCGGCCTGGTCCTCGGCGGTCAGCTTGCCGCGGGAGACGGCCCGGTCGGTCGAGTGCTGCAGTACCCCGCGCCCGTGCTCCACCGCGGCCGCGTCGACCTCGACCGCCACGACGTCGATCCCGTTGCGGGCGAACACCTCGACGATGCCGGCACCCATGGTGCCGAGACCGATCACACCGACCTTGCTGAAGTCACGAGCCATGCGGGTGAGTCTGTCAGAGCCCGTATGCCGCGGGGAGAGCCAGCCGGCGTGACCCTCCCCACCCGGGGACGCCCGAGGCCGTGCGATGGTTGCCGCCCGCGCGAGCTACCAGGAGAAGCCCGCCTCGAGCAGGGCCGTCTCCGCGGTGAAACGCTGGTCGCGGGTCAGCGGCGTCGCGGTGGCGGGGACCGGCACGTCGACGGTGCGGCAGCACTCGAGGAGCACGTAGTCGTAGGCGGCGGTGCATGCCCTCAGCCGCATCGCCTTCGCCGGGAGGTCGCTGGCGTCGATCCGCTGCAGCTCACCGCCGAGCCGGCGCAGCTCGAGGCCGAGCAGGACCGGCGGCAGGGGTTCGGGTTCGGGGCGGCGCCGGCGGAAGAGCCTGAACCGGCGGAGGCGGGGCCGCAGCCGGTCGGCGAGCCAGCGCACCGTGCGAGGCGGCTTTCCGGTGGCGAACCACTCCAGCACCGACCACGCCGCGCCGAAGGTCGCGACGATCACGCCGCACAGGGCGACGTAGGCCAGCAGGTTCACCATCGAACTCACCTCTCCCTTCCGAGTCTGCGCCGTCCACGCACGGGCGTGCAACGGGGCGCTTCGCCCGGGTTAGGGTGTCCGACTGTGCGGCTGGTGATTGCGAAGTGCAGCGTGGACTACGACGGGCGGCTCAGCGCCCACCTCCCCCTGGCGACCCGGCTGCTGCTGGTCAAGGCCGACGGGTCGGTGCTGGTGCACAGCGACGGCGGGTCCTACAAGCCGCTGAACTGGATGTCGCCGCCCTGCGCGATGGCGGAGCTCGACCCCGAGGACCACGAGGCGGCCGACGGGGTCACGCTCGTCTGGCAGGTCCAGCACGCCAAGTCCGAGGACCGCCTGCGCGTGCTCATCCACGACGTGCTGCACGACACCTCGCACGAGCTCGGCATCGACCCCGGCCTGGTCAAGGACGGCGTCGAGGCGCACCTGCAGAAGCTGTTGGCCGAGCACATCCACACCCTCGGCGACGGCTGGACGCTGGTGCGTCGCGAGTACATGACCGCCATCGGCCCGGTCGACATCCTCTGCAAGGACCACCGCGGCGGCTCCGTCGCCGTCGAGATCAAGCGGCGCGGAGACATCGACGGTGTCGAGCAGCTCACCCGGTACCTCGAGCTGATGAACCGCGACCCGCACCTCGCGCCGGTCACGGGGGTCTTCGCCGCCCAGGAGATCAAGCCGCAGGCCCGCACCCTCGCCCAGGACCGCGGCATCCGCTGCGTCACCCTCGACTACGACGCGCTCCGCGGCATCGACGACACCACGACCCGCCTCTTCTGACACCTCCCCGGGTCCACCTCCCCGGGTCGAGGTATTACTGCGCGGGATCCCGCGCACTAATACCTCGACCGGGACTAGTCAGCGTGGGGTGACGGGGTCGAGGACGACGTCGGGCAGCAGCCGGTCGACGTCGGTGGGGCTGAGGCGGCCGGCGAGCAGGTGCAGCACGGCGGCGGCGGACCAGGCCACCGCGTTCGCGAGCCCGTCGGCGGGGGCCCCGCCATCGGCCATGGTGGCCGCCAGCGCCGCCACCGCGGCATCGCCCGCCCCCGTCGGGTTGCCGTGCAGCGACCGGCGCAGCCGCGCCCCGCGTGCGGTGCCGTGGGCGTCGACCAGCACGAGGCCCTCGGCGCCGAGCGAGACGAGCACCTCCCGGGCTCCGCGCGCCCGGAGGGCGCGGGCGGCGAGCACCGGCTCGTCGGTGCCGGTCGCCTCGAGCGCCTCCACCCGGTTGGGCTTGACCAGGTCCGGGCCGGCGGCGAGGACCGCCGTCAGGGGCTCCCCTGAGGTGTCGACCACCGCACGGGCACCGCGCTCGTGGGCGAGGGCGACGAGGTGGGCACAGCCGTCGACCGGCGCGCCGGGCGGCAGGCTGCCGGACACCACGACGACCGAGGCGCTGGTCTGCTCCAGCAGCGAGCCGAGGTGTGTGAGCAGCGCGGCCCACTCGGCGCCGCTGACCAGCGGGCCGGGCTCGTTGAAGACCGTGGCGTCACCGTCGGAGTCGGAGACCACCGCGACCGAACGGCGCGTCTCCCCGGCGCACCCGGCGAAGTCATGGCGTATGCCGCGCGCGTCGAGGTCCGCGCGCACCGCCTCCCCCGCCCGCCCGCCGAGCAGGCCGGTGGCCAGGACGGGCACGCCACGGCCCGCGAGCACCGAGGCGACGTTGACGCCCTTGCCCCCGGCCACCGCGGCCACCTCGGTGACGCGGTGGCTGGCGTGGGGCACCAGTCGGGGGACGCGGTAGGTCACGTCCACCGCGGCGTTCGGGGTGACGGTGATGATCACAGCAGGTCCCACGCGAGGCAGGCAGCGCCCAGGCAGCCGGCGCGGTCGCCGAGGGCGGCGAGCTCCACGCTCGGCGGCCGCTGGAAGGTCAGCCGACCGGAGACGGCCCGGCGGAGCGGCTCCAGCAGCACGTCGCCGCTGCGCGAGAGACCGCCGCCGACGAGGACCCGCTCGACGCCGGTGAGGGTCACCGCCATGACCAGCGCGCGCCCCAGCGCGTCGACGGCGTGACCCCACACGGCGGCGGCGTCCGGGTCACCGGCGGCGACCAGTGCCGCGACGCGCTCGGCCGTGACCGGCTCCGGCAGACCCAGCCGCGCGGCATACGAGCGCTCGATGGCGGCGGCCGAGCTCACGGCCTCCAGGCAGCCGCGGGCGCCGCACCCGCAGACCGGGCCCTCCGGCTCCACCTCCATGTGGCCGAGCTCGCCGGCGTAGCCTCCGCCCTGCAGGACGCGGCCGTCGACCATCAGGGCCCCGGCGATGCCGGTGCCGAGCGGCACGAACATGACGTTCTCGGCGCCGCGTGCCGCGCCCAGCCGGGCCTCGGCGAGCAGTCCGGCACGCACGTCGTGGCCGAGCGCGACGGGCAGCCCGAGCCGTTGCTCGAGCGGGCCCACGACGTCGACGTCGCGCCAGCCCAGGTTGGCCGACCACACCGCGGCCCCCCTCGCGTCGTCGACCACCCCGGGGACGACCACGCCGCAGCCGCCGAGCCGCACGGCATACCCACGCTGCGCCGCGGCGCCCACCAGCCGGCTCAGCGTGGACTCCACCGCGCCGACCAGCGCACCGGGGCGGCCGAGGCCCGTCGGGGTGGCCTCGGTGGCGGCGACGACCTCGACGCCCGCGCGGTCGACGAGGGCAGCCTTGACCCGCGTGCCGCCGACGTCGACGGCAGCCACGGCCTCGAGCGGCGCACCGGCGCCCGGCTCCCCCACGCCTAGACCTGCTCGACGGTGACACCGGCCGCACGGAGGGCGCGGACGTCGTCGCCCGGGGCGGTCCTGTCGGTGACGAGCACGTCGATCCGCGCCGTCGGGCAGATCCGGGCGAAGGCCCGCCGGCCCACCTTGTCGCCGGTGGCCACCACCACGACGCGGTCCGAGCGCTGCACCATCAGGGCGTTGATGCCCGCCTCGCCCTCGTGCCGGCAGGTCGCGCCGGCCGGGGCCGAGACGGCGTCGACCCCCAGGAACACCGTGTCGAGCCACAGCTCGTTCAGCACCATCGACGCCAGCGGTCCGGACAGCTCGTACGACTCCTGCCGCGCCACGCCGCCGAGACTGACGCAGCGGATGAAGGGGCGCAGCACCATCTCGGTCGCAATGTTGAGCGCGTTGGTCACCACCGTGATGGCCGGCCGCTCCGTCGAGCTCGCGAGGTCGGAGCGTGCTGCGAGGCGCCGCGCCGTGGCACTGGTCGTGGTGCCGCCGTTGAAACCGACGACCGACCCCTCGACGGCGAGCTCCGCTGCAGCAGCGGCGATCCGGCCCTTGGCCGTGTCACCCGACGCCTGCTTGTACCGGGCGGGCAGGTCGTACGCGACCGCCGTGGCGACCACTCCTCCATGCGTGCGCGTGACGAGCTGCTGCGCGGCCAGCTCGCCGAAGTCGCGCCGCACGGTGGCCTCCGACACGCCGAGCTCGTCGACGACCTGGGCCACGCTGAGGCGGCCGTGCTCGGCGAGCAGGCCGAGCAGGGCGCTCCAGCGCGTGCCGCGGTCCATGGCGCGGCCGGTCGGGGTCACTTCACCGAGCCGGCCGTCAGGCCGCCGACGAGGTGCTTCTCGATGACGGCGAAGAGGATCACGACCGGCACGATCGCGATGACCGCGGCGGCGAACAGCTGGTCCCAGTGCTGCTCGTACCCGGTGACGTACGACGTGATGCCGACGGTGAGTGGCTTCCTGCTCTCGTCGATCATGAGCGTCAGCGCCACGACGTACTCGTTCCACGCCGCGATGAACGTGAAGATCACCGCCGTGACGATCCCCGGAAGCGTCAGCGGCAGCATGACCCGCCGCAGCGTCCCGAACCGGCTGCAGCCATCGAGGTTGGCCGCCTCCTCCACCTCCTTCGGGATGGAGGCGAAGAACCCGTGCAGGATCCACACCGCGAACGCGAGGTTGAAGGCGGCGTTCGTCAGGATGAGCGCCCCGTAGGTGTTGACCATGTTGAGGTTGAACCACTCGCGGTAGATGCCGACGACCAGGGCCGTGGGCGAGAACATCTGCGTCACGAGGACGAGGAGCAGGAACGCCATCCGCCCCGGGAAGCGGAAGCGCGCCGTGTAGTAGGCGGCGGGGATCGACACGACGATGACGATGAGCGTCGAGGCCCCCGCGACGATGAGCGAGGTCTTGAGCCAGTTGAGGAACCGCTCGTCGCCGAGGACCTGGGCATACGTCGACAGCTGCCACTCGCGCGGCAGGAACGTCGGCGGTGTGCGCACGACGTCGCCGCTCGGTCGCAGCGAGTTGAGCACCATGACGACGTAGGGCGCCAGGAAGACGAGTGCCAGCGCCAGGCCCCCGAGGGGAAGCACCCAGGTGCGGTGGCGCCCCCATCCCGTATGCCGCGTGCCGCCCTCGGTGCGCACGGCACCCGGGCGGGCGCTGGTGTCGGTGGCCGCGCTCATGCCGTCTCCTCCCGCCATCTCGTGAACCTCAGGTAGACCATGACGACGGCCAGGATCAGCACGACGTTGAAGACGCCCGCCGCGGCCGACATGCCCACGTCCTTCTCGGCGCTCTTGAAGGCCAGCTTGTACATGAACGTGATCGTCGTGTCGTGCGCGAAGCCGGGGTTGCGGTCGTTGAGCACGTAGATGATCGGGAACGAGTTGAAGACGTTGATGATGTTGAGCACCGCCGCCACCAGCAACGCGGGGCGCAGCAGGGGAAGGGTGATCCTCCACCACGTCTGCAACGGGCTCGCGCCGTCCACCCGCGCGGCCTCGTAGACCTCGGTGGGGATGGCGTTCAGCCCGGCGACGAACACGTAGGCGGTGAACGGGATCGAGACGAAGACCCCCACCAGGATCATCGACGGCATGATCCAGGCGTCGCTGCCGAGGAAGTCGACCGGCCCGAGGCCGAACTTCGACAGGACCAGGTTGAGCGTCCCGTAGTAGTAGTCGTAGATCATCACGTAGGTCTTCGCGGTGATGACGAGGGAGGCGGCCCACGGGACGATGATCGCCCAGCGCACGACCTTGCGGCCCCAGAAGTCCTTCGTGAGGAACTGCGCCACGCCCAGGCTGATGAGGACGGTCAGCGCCACCACGGCAACGACCCACACGATGGTGTTCACGAGCACGGTGCCGAGCATCGGGTGGCTGAGCACGGCGCGGTAGTTCTCGGCTCCCGCGTCACCGAGCCGCAGGCCGGTGATCGAGAACTCGCTCAGCGAGGCCCGCACCAGCTCGATCGCAGGGAAGATGACCACCCCGGCGATGAGCAGCAGGGCGGGGCCGAGCCACAGCAGGGCCGAGCCCACCGAGGCGCGGTCCGTGCGGCGTCGGCCGCGCGGCACACGGCCTTGTCGCGCGAGCGGCCCTGCTCCGCCCGCGCCACCTGCGGTGGTGGCCGCGGGAGTCCCCGCGGCCACCACGCTGGACTGCTGGTCCGACACCGTCAGCTGCCGCTCTCGGCCTGCTTCTGCAGGTCGTCGAGGACCTTCTGGGGGTCGCCGCCGCTGCCCACGGCGCTACCGAGGTTCTGCTGCACCGCGAGCTTGACCTTGTCCCAGCTGGGGTCGTCGGTCGGGGTGAGGTGGGCGTTGGGCAGGGTGTCGAGGTAGACCTTGAGCTTCTCGTCGGTGGAGAAGAACTCCACGCCGCTCTTGGTCACCGGCAGGAAGCCCTCGGCCTTGATGAACTGGTTGACCTGGTCCTTCTGGTAGTACAGCTCGTAGAAGGCCTTGACCGCCTCCTGGTTGCCCGGCTTCTTGAAGGCCATCAGGTAGTCGGTGACGCCGAAGGTCTGCGGCTCGCTCTCCTGCGTCGGCATCGGGGCCACGCCGTAGTCGACCTTGCCCTCCTTGTCGAGGTCAGCGGCCAGCGGGGAGAAGCCGACGACCATGCCGACCTTGCCGGACTTGAAGAGGTTGAACGCGTCGGCCCGGTTGGTCTTGCCCGGGTTGTTCTGCGTGACCTTGTCGTCGGTGATCTTCTTGAGGAACGTGAGCGCCTCGACGTTCTCAGCCGAGTTGATGGTCCACTTGCCGTCCTTCTTCCAGTCGCCGCCGTTGTTGAACAGCCACATGGAGAACTCGCCCTGGGACTCCTCGGGGCCGAGCGGGAGGCCGTAGCCGATGCTGCCGTCCCCGAGAGCGGTGATCTTCTTGGCGGCGGCCTCGAACTCCTCCCAGGTCTTCGGCGGCTCCGCAATGCCGGCCTTCTTGAAGATCGCCTTGTTGTAGAAGAAGGCGCGGGCCGAGGACAGGTCGGGGAAGCCGTAGAGCTTGCCGTCGTAGGTGCCGCTCTTGACGAAGGACTCGAGCAGGTCCGACTTGGCGGCCTCCGGCAGGACCTCGTCGCCGTGGTAGAGCAGGCCGTCCTTGGCGTAGGACGCGTAGGCGTTGAGGTTGAGGATGTCGGGGGCGTTGTTGTTCTGGATCATCGTGCTCGAGGTCTGGTCGATGGTGTCCCAGCTGACGACCTGGACCTCGAGCTCGGTGCCGGTCTTGGCCTTGTACTTCTCCGCGAACTGCTTCCAGAACGCAGCGGTGTTGTCCTTGGAGTACTCCGCCGCGACCAGCTTGATCTTGGTCGCCTTCGCCGCCGAGGCGTCGCCGCCGCCCCCGCCTGCGCTACCGGCTCCTGAGCCGCCGCTGCAGGCGGCCAGGGCCAGCCCTCCGGCCAGCGCGACCGCGGCCACCCGAACCGCGCTCGTGTGTCTTGACGTCATTGTCTGCACTCCTACTTCGTTGTCGAGTGACCTTGATTGATTCTTAGCGAATGTCGGCCGCTTCAGTCAGGTTCGGCGGCGCATGCCGGACAGCGTGGCCCCTCTCAGGCGCGACGTCAAGCACTTCTGACCCCAGACGACGGTCAAAGCGCGCAAACCGTCCCAGACACTTGACTGATCGATTCTGAGTGCTCAACAATCTCCACAATCCGAATCACTCACAGAACGGGTGCCCATGACCACCTACGCCAACCACCTCGCCGCCGAGATCGCCACCCAGCCGGACGACTGGACCGCAGTGCTCGGCCGGGTCGACGAGGCCCGCGGCCTCCTGCCCCGGCCCGGCGCCTCGGTCGCCGTGGTCGGCTGCGGCACGTCCTTCTTCATGGCGCAGGCGTATGCCGCGCTGCGCGAGGCCGCGGGCCGCGGCGTGGGGGGACGGACCGAGGCGCACGCGGCGAGCGAGTTCCCCGCCGGCCGGGGCTACGACCACGTCGTGGCCATCTCGCGGTCCGGCACCACGACCGAGGTGATCGACCTGCTCGCCGACCTGCGCGTCCGCGGCCAGCAGAGCACCGCGATCGTGGCGACCGGGGGCACACCGATCCCGGGCCTGGCGACCGATGCGCTCCTGCTGCCGGAGGTCGACGAGCAGTCCGTCGTCCAGACCCGCTTCGCCACCACGACGCTGGCGTTGTTGCGCGCCACGCTCGGCGAGGACCTCACGCCCGCCATCGCCGACGCGCGGGCGGTCCTCGCCGAGGACGAGGACAGCGCGCTCGCGGGGGTGGCGCAGGCGGAGCAGATCACCTTCGTCGGCCGCGGCTGGACCATCGGCCTCGCC
>NZ_DATBMI010000211.1:0-19069 GCF_036554925.1 Pedococcus sp. | reverse complement strand
GACTTCACCTCGGTGCCGGTGAGCACCAGCCCCGCCTCGTAGGTGTCCTCGATGTGGTAGTCGTGGCGCGCCTTGCGGTTGCTCGCGACGAGCTTGCGCCCCTGCTCCTTGGCCACTGCGGCTGTCCTGCCTTCACTGCTCAAGACCCGGCCGTATGCCGCGTCAGGGCAACGCTACCTGTTCGTGGCCACCGCCCGACGGGGCATTTCCGTGAGGGGTCAGAGCCACTTGCGGGGATCGACCGGGTTGCCGTCCTCGCGGGTCTCGAAGTGGAGGTGGCATCCGGTGGAGGTACCGGTGGTCCCGACGTAGCCGATCACCTCGCCGCGACGGACCGACCCGCCGCTGCGGGCGAACGAGCTCAGGTGGTTGTACGTGGTCGCCAGGTCGACGCCGCTGTGGACGCCGTGGGCCACGACGAGCTGGTTGCCGTAGCCCCCCGCGACACCGGCCGAGATGATGGTGCCCGAGGCGGCCGCGCGCACCGGCGAGCCACAGTTCGCGGCGTAGTCGCGTCCGGCGTGCAGTCGCCAGTAGTGGAGCACCGGGTGGTAGCGCATGCCGAACTCGGAGGAGACGGGCGCGCTCGTCGGGGCGGAGAGGTAGCCCCCCGACTGCTCCGGCGGCGGCGGGACGTACCGCCGCTTCGCCCGCGCGGCCGCCGCGCGGGCCGCGGCCTCCCTGCGGGCCCGGGCCCTGGCGGCGGCGATCTTGGCGGCACGGGCACGCGCGGCCAGCACCTTCTGCAGCCGGGTGGACTCCGCCTGCATGCCCTTGAGGCGCCGCTGCTCCGCTGCCATGCGGGCCTTGACCTGGGCGGCCTGGCGAGCCTGCTGCGCCGCGAGGCGGTCGAGAGCGACCTTGGCGGCCGCGGCCTGCGACCGCGCGGTCGTCGCGGCCTTGAGTGCCTTCTCGGCGGCGACCTTGGCCCGGGCGACGTCGCGCCGGAGGGCCTCGACATGGGCCTTCTGGGCGGTGGCGGCCGCCTGCACGGTGGAGAGCCGGTCCAGGGACTTGTTCTGCACGCTCATGACGGTGTCCGCCATGGCGATCTTGGTGGCGAAGTCATCCGGGCTGGTGGCGCTGAGGGCCACGGAGAGCTGGCCCATCCCCTGGTCCTGGTACATCTGCGCGGCGAAGTGCGCGACCCGTGAGCGGGTGTCGGCGATGTCGGCGTCGGTCTTCGCCAGGGCGTCGACCGCCCGCGCCTCGTTGGCCCGTGCCACCTGCAGGGCCACGGCCATCTCGTCGTTGTGCTGGTCGGCCTTGGCCACGGCGGCGGTGGCCTTGTCGAGCCGGGCCTGCGCGGCGGGAAGGGCAGCCTGGGTCCGCTTGAGCGCGAGGAAGGCGGAGGACAGGTCGGCCGAGGTCTCGTGCAGCTGTTCGCGCAGCTGGGCGATCTCCCGGTCGACCTTGCGCTTCTGGTCCTTGGGGTCGGCTGCCGTCGCAGCAACCGGGGGCGAGACGAGGGTGAGCGCACAGGCCAGGGCGGTCCCGATCGTCGCCAGGCGCACGCCTGCTGAGACGGCGCGGGACCGCGAAGTGGCACTCATGGGCCCCATTCGTAACACAAACCACAGGGGTTTCGGGGGATTCGGGTCATGCGGGCGACTCCGGGTCATGTTCGCGTCGCCGCCTCAGACCCGCAGGTAGCGCCAGAGCGTCACCCAGGAGGTGCCGATGGCGAGGCCCGCGACGCCCGCCACCATCCACGGGGTGATGGCCCAGACGTCGGAGACGCCGATGAAGGCCTGGTCGAGGATGAGCTGGTTGAGGTAGCGGTTGAAGCCGTAGTTGGCGGTGGCCCACAGGAGGGCGGTGGCCGCCCCTGCCCCGAGCAGCGCGGAGATGAGCGTCTCCATCATGAACGGGAAGCGGATCGTGAAGTTCGACGCGCCGACGAGCTTCATGATCCCGGTCTCCCGCCGCCTGCTGAAGGCTGCCTGGCGGATCGTGGTCGCCATGAGGAGGACGGCGCAGAGCACCATCAGGGAGGCGAGCACGAAGGAGAACAGGGTGATGTAGTTGATGCCCTTGAAGAACTTCTCGAGGACCTTCTTCTGGTCCTGCACCGCCCCGACGCCCGGCGCGCCCTCGAACGAGCTGACGATCACCTCGTACTTGGTGGGGTCGCTGAGCTGGACGCGGAAGTTCTGCGGGATGTCCCCCACGCGCACGTTGCCGGCCAGCGGGCTGTTGCGGAACTGCTTCTGGAACCGGTCGAACGCCTGCTGCTCCGACTCGTAGTAGACGTTCTTGACCAGCGGCTTCATCTCGTCGAGCTGGACCTTGATGGCCTGCTTCTGCTCCTCGGTGACCGCCTTCTTGTCACAGGCGGGCTCCCCCGAGTCGGCGGTGCACATGAAGATGGTCACCTGGACCCGGTCGTACCAGTACCCCTTGAAGGTGTCCGCCTGGCGCTGGGCCAGGAGCCCGAGGCCGAGGAGGTACATCGACACCATCGTCACGAGGACCACCGAGATGGCCATGGACAGGTTGCGGCGCAACCCGATCCAGATCTCGCTGAGGATGAACTGCAGTCGCATGGGTGAGGGTCCCTCGTGTGGTCGTGGCGGCAGGCTCGGAGTCGCGCTACAGGGCGACGGAGCCGTAGACGCCCTGGTTCTCGTCGCGGATGATCTGGCCGTGGTCGAGCTCGACGACCCGCTTGCGCAGCTGGTTGACGATGTCGTCGTCGTGCGTGGCCATGACGATCGTCGTGCCGGTGCGGTTGATGCGGTCGAGCAGGCGGACGATCTCCAGGCTGGTCTTGGGGTCGAGGTTGCCGGTCGGCTCGTCGGCGAGCAGGATGGCCGGCTTGTTGACGAAGGCGCGGGCGATGGCCACCCGCTGCTGCTCGCCGCCCGAGAGCTCGTGGGGCAGGCGCTTCTCCTTGCCGTCGAGGCCGACCATCTCCAGGGTCTCCGGGACGACCTGGCGGATGGCGTGACCGGGCCGGCCGAGCACCTGGAGGGCGAAGGCGACGTTCTGGTAGACGTTCTTGTTGGGGAGCAGGCGGAAGTCCTGGAAGACGGTGCCGATCTCACGGCGCAGGCGGGGCACCTTGCGGTGCGGGAGCCGGCCGAGCTCGTGGCCGGCCACGAGCACGTTGCCCTGCGTGGCCTGCTCCTCCCGCAGCGCGAGCCGCAGCAGGGTGGACTTGCCCGAGCCGGACTCGCCCACGACGAAGACGAACTCCCCCCGCCCCACCTCGAGGCTGATGTCGCGCAGGGCGGGCCGGGACGCCCGGGGGTAGACCTTGGTGACGTGCTCGAAACGGATCATGCGGGCAGGCGGCCTTCGCGGCTGGGGGACGTCGGCGGCACACCGCGCCTCCAGGGGAGGGCTGCACGGTGCACCACACGAGAATAGGTCGCCGTTCTGCACAAATCCGGCAGCCCCTGAAACTCGGCGTTGCGGCCGACCCGATCTCGGCCGAACTGACGACCCGCCGAGCCCACTGCCCGCACGGGCCCCGCACCGCTGGGCGTCGCGGTCCCGCCGGGGACGTCAGGCCTCGGCCTTCTCCTGGGCCTTGCGCCAGCGGATGCCCGCCTCGATGAAGTCGTCGATGTCGCCGTCGAAGACCGCGCTGGGGTTGCCCACCTCGTGCTCGGTGCGCAGGTCCTTGACCATCTGGTACGGCTGGAGCACGTAGGAGCGCATCTGGTCGCCCCAGCTGGCCTTGACGTCGCCGGCCATTTCCTTCTTGGCCGCCGCCTCCTCGGCCTTCTTCTGCAGCAGCAGGCGGGACTGCAGGACGCGCAGCGCGGCGGCGCGGTTCTGGATCTGGCTCTTCTCGTTCTGCATCGAGACGACGATGCCGGTCGGGATGTGGGTCATCCGGACCGCCGAGTCGGTGGTGTTGACGCTCTGCCCGCCGGGCCCGGAGGAGCGGAACACGTCGACCTTGATCTCGTTCTCCGGGATGTCGATGTGGTCGGTCGACTCGATCAGCGGGATGACCTCGACGGCGGCGAAGCTCGTCTGGCGGCGACCCTGGTTGTCGAACGGGCTGATCCGGACCAGCCGGTGGGTGCCCGCCTCGACGGAGAGGTTGCCGAAGGCGTACGGCACCTTGACCTCGAAGGTCGCCGACTTGAGGCCGGCCTCCTCGGCGTAGGAGGTGTCGAGCACCGCGGTCGGGTAGCCGTGCCGCTCGGCCCAGCGGAGGTACATCCGCATCAGCATCTCGGCGAAGTCCGCGGCGTCCACTCCCCCGGCGCCGGAGCGGATGGTGACCACGGCCTCACGCTCGTCGTACTCGCCGCTGAGCAGGGTACGGACCTCGAGCTCGCCGAGCGCCTTCTTGATGGCGACGAGCTCGCGCTCGGCCTCGGCGATCGTCTCGGGGTCGCCGCCGTCCTCGGTGCCCATCTCGACGAGGGTCTCGAGGTCGTCGATCCGGGCGTCCATGCCGAGCACGCGGTCGCGCTCGCTGTTGGCGCGCGACAGCGCCGAGGTGACCTGCTGCGCCGCCTCGGGGTCGTCCCAGAGGTCGGGCGCTGACGCCTTGGCCTCCAAGTCCTTGATCTGGGCCTGGAGGGCGTCGAGGTCGGTGACCCCACGCACCGAGTCCATCGTCGCGCGGAGCTCTTTGATCTCTTGGGGGAAGTCGACTGCCACGATCGTCAAGCCTACGGCAGCGGGCACCCCACCCACGAACGGCGGCCGGTGCCGCGCCTCGTCGGCAGGGCCCCGGCCGCGTTCGCCGCGGAGGGCGGCGGGCTACAGCGAGCAGGTGTTGACCAGGTCGCCGCTCGCCGGCCGGGGCCGGAAGCCGTCCGCCGGTGGCTCGACGCCGTCCTCCGCCCAGGCGGTGAGCAGGTCGAAGCCGTCCCGGGCGCACGGCAGCAGCGGCCGAAGGCGGTCCGGGTATGCCGCGTGGAGACCGTCCGTGTGGGTGCCGTCCTCGACCGTGTAGTAGCGGTGCAGGCTGCCGGCGCCCGCCTCCTCGACGAGCTGGTCGTAGACGTCGGAGTCGGTGGGCGCCGGGAGCAGGGTGTCGAGGTCGCCGTGGATGGTGATCACCGGCTTCCCGATCCGCCCCGTCAGGGAGATCGAGGCCACCGCGTCCTTCACCGACTGCGGACGGGAGGCGTAGTCGTAGTCCGCGTCGCAGTTCGGGGTGCCGCTGGCGCAGAACGGGATCCCGGCGTCGAGGTCGCCGTCCCACTGCGGGTCGAGCTCCTCGCGGTAGATCCGCTGCGTGAGGTCCCAGTAGTAGGAGTAGTGGAACGGCCAGAGGAACTCCGAGCCCGGCTCGAAGCCCGCGGCGATGATGGCGTCGTGAGCGGCCTGGTCGCCGGTCGCCGCGTACGCCGGGTAGTGCTTGAGCGCGGTCGGGAGGTAGGTCAGCAGGTTCGGGCCCTCGGCGCGGAAGAGGGTGCCCTCCCAGTCGAGGCCGCCGTCGAAGTCCTCCGGGTTGTTCTCGAGCTGCCACCGGGTGAGATAGCCGCCGTTGGAGATGCCCGCCATGTAGGTGCGCCGCGGGTGCTTGGCGTAGACCTGCCGGGCGACGCGCTTGGCCGCGTGGGTGAGCTGGGTGACCCGCGCGTGCCACTCGCGGATCGACCCGCCGGGGGCCGAGCCGTCCTTGTAGAACTTCGCACCGGTGTTGCCCTTGTCGGTGGAGGCGAAGGCGTAGCCCTTGCCCAGCACCCAGTCGCCGATGATGAAGTCGTTCGCGTACTGCGCGCGGACCCCGGGCGCGCCGGTGATGACCAGGCCACCGTTCCAGTTGTCGGGGAAGCGGATGACGAACTGCGCGTCGTGGTTCCAGCCGTTGTTGGTGTTGGTGGTCGAGGTGTCCGGGAAGTAGCCGTCGACCTGGATGCCCGGGACACCCGACGGGTTCTGGGTCCCCGCCGCGTGCAGGCCCGCCCAGTCCCCGGCGTTCGTGTGGCCGCTGGCGACGGTGCCTGCCGTCGTGAGGTCGTCCAGGCACGAGACCTTCTGCACCTCGGCCCCGGGGACCCTGATCTTGCCCTGGCGGGCGCAGTGGCCGGCGCCGGGCTTGTCAGCCTGGGCGGGTGCGGCGGTGAGCGCGGCGGTCGAGAGCAGGACCGCGGCGGTGGACAGGACGGCGACGAGCCGTCGGCGTGACGTCGTTGTCGGGCGCATGCGCGCCATCGTTCTGGGCGGTGGTGAGTCGCCTCAATGTGGATGCAGCACACAAACGGGGCGTGCCGGGTGTGCAGAACCCTCGGCGTGGAGCCCGCGCACGGACGGGGTGTGCGGCGTGCCAGACGTCGCCCGCAGCGGCACCGGCTCGACCTCTCACCCCTCCAACGCCCTGAGGACGTCGCGGGTGATCTCCATCTGGCCGCGGTGCTGGGCGAGCTCCTCGTAGACATGGAGCAGGACCTCACCCTGGGTCATGCGCGGGTCCTCACCGTCGGCCGGGTTGGCCGGGCGCGCCGTCGGGTCGGCGCGCGTCACCCAGCCCGCGAGCGCCTGGCGCAGCCGGTCGGTCTCGGCGGCCAGGTCCGCAACCTTCCCGGCAGCCGCGAACTCGGCGTCGCGGTCACGGGGGATCACCTCGCCGAGGTTGACCGTGGAGGCCCACCGGCCGCACACACCCAGGCAGTGGGTCAGGATGGCGAAGGGGCTGTTGGCCCCGGGCAGGTCGGGTCGGCGGTTGGCCAGGTCGTCGCCGAGGTCGGTCACCATGTCGCGCATCGCGACCAGCGCGTCGTCGCAGTAGGTGAGGAAGACGTCCGAGCCGATGACGAGCGACCTCACGGCTGCCCCGTCTCGAGGAGCCGACGGAAGCCCGCCTCGTCGAGGATCGGGCGGCCGAGCTCGCGGGCCTTGTCCTCCTTCGACCCGGCGTTCTCCCCCACCACGACGTAGTCGGTCTTCTTCGACACCGACCCTGCCGCCTTGCCGCCGCGCGCGAGGATCGCCTCCTTGGCCTCGTCGCGTGAGAAGCCCTCGAGCGAGCCCGTCACCACGATGGTGAGACCGGCGAGGGTCTGCTCGACCGAGGCGTCGCGCTCGTCGGCCATGACCACGCCGTCCGCCTTCCACTGGTCGACGATCGCGCGGTGCCAGTCGACCGCGAACCACGCGGCCACGGACTCGGCGATGATGCCGCCCACGCCCTCGACGGCGGCGAGCTCCTCGGGACGCTCGCGCGCCGCCTCGCGGAGCGCGTCCATCGAGCCGAAGTGCTGGGCCAGCGCGCGGGCGGCCGTCGGGCCGACGTGCCTGATCGACAGCGCCACCAGCACCCGCCACAGCGGCTGGCGCCTGGCTGCCTCGAGGTTGGCGACGAGGCGGGCTCCGTTGGCGGAGAGCACCCGCCCGTCGACGACGACATCCTCCGGGTCGGTCTTCCTGGCCGCCCTGGTGAACAGCGGGACCCGTGCGACGTCCGCTGCGCGCAGGCCGAAGAGCCCGCCCTCGTCGGTGAGCACCCCCGCCTCGAGCAGCGCCACCGCGCCCTCCCAGCCGAGGGCCTCGATGTCGAAGGCCCCGCGGCCGGCCAGCCCGGCAAGGCGCTCGCGCAGCTGGGACGGGCAGGTCTGGGAGTTGGGGCAGCGGATGTCCTTGTCGCCCTCCTTCTCCGGCTTCAGCGGCGTGCCACACGAGGGACACTCGGTCGGCATCACGAACGCGCGCTCCGTCCCGTCGCGCAGGTCGACGACCGGCCCGAGGATCTCGGGGATCACGTCGCCCGCCTTGCGCAGCACCACCGTGTCGCCGATCAGCACACCCTTGCGCTTGACCTCGTCGGCGTTGTGGAGGGTCGCGCGCTCGACCGTCGACCCGGCCACGACCACCGGCTCCATGACCCCGAAGGGCGTCACCCGGCCGGTGCGACCGACGTTGACCTGGATGTCGAGGAGCTTCGTGTTGACCTCCTCCGGGGGGTACTTGTACGCGATGGCCCAGCGCGGTGCCCGTGAGGTCGAGCCGAGCTGGCGCTGGACCGCGACCTCGTCGACCTTGACGACGATGCCGTCGATCTCGTGCTCGACGCTGTGGCGGTTCTCCCCGTAGAGGGTGACGAACTCCTGCACCTCGTCGATCGTCGAGAGCACGCGGTAGTGCGTGGAGACGGGCAGTCCCCACTGCCCCAGCAGCTGGTACGCCTCGGACTGACGGGTCAGCTCGAACCCCTCGCGGTGGCCGATGCCGTGGACCAGCATGTGCAGCGGCCGGCTCGCGGTGACGCGCGGGTCCTTCTGGCGCAGGGAGCCGGCGGCGGAGTTGCGCGGGTTCGCGAACGGCGCCTTGCCGGCCTCGACCAGCGAGGCGTTGAGGTCGGCGAACGCCTCGATCGGGAAGTAGACCTCACCGCGGACCTCGACACGGGCAGGGTGGTCGGACCCGGCGAGCTGGTGCGGGATGTGCTCGATGGTCTTGACGTTGTTGGTGACGTCCTCGCCGGTTCGGCCGTCGCCGCGGGTCAGTGCCCGCACGAGGCGGCCGCGTTCGTACAGCAGGTTGACCGCGAGGCCGTCGATCTTCAGCTCGCACAGGTAGTGGAAGTCGGAGCGGCCGGCGTCGCGCGTGACGCGAGCGGCCCACGCCGCCAGCTCGTCGGGGCTGAAGCAGTTGTCGAGGCTGAGCATCCGTTCGAGGTGGTCGACGGCCTGGAAGTCGGTGGAGAAGACGGCCCCGCCGACCTGCTGGGTCGGGCTCTCCGGGGTGCGCAGCGACGGGTAGGCGTCCTCGAGCTCGTTCAGGCGCCGGATGATGCCGTCGTACTCGGCATCGCTGATGGTCGGCGCGTCCCTGACGTGGTAGTTGAACTGGGCCTCGGCCGCCCGCTGGGCCAGGTCGACCCACTCGTGGTGCAGCTCCTGCGGGACGTCGCTGACGATCTCGGTCACGGGCCCATCCTGCCGCACGGTCCCGACACCCACGCGGACGCGCGGCAGACCCGGTCTCGGCGGTTGCGTAGCCAAACACGGTGGCACGGACGAGGATGGCCGGCAGCGGAGTCCCCAACGCCGAGGAGAGCGCCCACCATGACGAACCTGGCCGAGAACCTGATCGCCACCGCCGAGAAGCACCCCGACCGGACCGCCATCCGGCTCGACTCGGTGGCGCTGACCTGGGCCCAGCTGCGTGACCTGGCCCTGGCGGCCGCGGGGTCGCTGCGAGCCGCAGGGGTCGCGCCCGGAGACCGCGTGGCGCTCATCCTCCCGAACGTGCCCGCCTTCCCCGTCCTGTTCTTCGGCACCCTGATGGCGGGCGGCACCGTGGTCCCGATGAACCCGCTGCTGAAGGCCCGGGAGATCGACTACTACTTCTCCGACTCGGGCGCCAAGATCGCCTTCGTCTGGGGCGACTTCCTCGACGAGGCGCGCAAGGGCGCCGAGGGCGCGGGCACCCGAGTCGTCCAGGCCGGCCCGATGGGGCCGGCCGAGGAGGACCTCCCCCACGCCGAGCCACTCGGCCAGGCCGTGGAGCGGGACGACAGCGACACCGCCGTCATCCTCTACACCTCGGGGACGACAGGACGGCCCAAGGGCGCCGAGCTCACGCACCGCAACCTCGACCTCAACGCCCGACGCTGCGCCGAGGTGATCCTGCGGATCGACGCGGACGACGTGATCATGGGCTGCCTGCCGCTCTTCCACGTCTTCGGCCTCGTGGTCGGCCTGCAGGCGGCGACGGTGAGCGGCGCGTCGCTGGCGCTCATCCCCCGCTTCGACCCGGGCAAGGCGCTCGAGGTGGTCGAGCGTGAGAAGGTGACGATCTTCGAGGGCGTGCCAACGATGTATGCCGCGATCCTGCACCACGAGAAGGCCGGCTCGACCGACACCAGCTCGCTGCGGGTGTGCGCCTCCGGGGGGTCGGCGATGCCGGCCGAGGTGATGAGGGCGTTCGAGGACACCTTCGGCTGCATGATCCTGGAGGGCTACGGGCTGTCCGAGACCTCGCCCGTGGCGTCGTTCAACATGCCCGACCGCGAGCGCAAGCCCGGCACGATCGGCGTCGCGATCCCCGGCTGCGAGATGCGCGTCGTGGACCTCGACGGCAAGGACGTGCCGATCGGGGAGGTCGGCGAGATCGCGATCCGGGGCGACAACCTCATGAAGGGGTACTGGGGCAAGCCGGAGGCCACCGCCGAGGCGGTCCCCGACGGCTGGTTCCGCACCGGGGACCTCGCCACCGTCGACGAGGAGGGGTACTTCACCATCGTCGACCGGAAGAAGGACATGATCATCCGCGGCGGCATGAACGTGTACCCCAGGGAGGTCGAGGAGGTGCTCTACCAGCACCCGGACGTCCTCGAGGCCGCCGTCGTCAGCGTGCCGGACGAGCTCATGGGCGAGGAGGTCGGCGCAGCTGTCGCGTTCAAGCCGGGAGCGACGGCGTCACTCGAGGACGTGCAGCAGTT
Source organism: Pedococcus sp. (assembly GCF_036554925.1). Classification (NCBI taxonomy): domain Bacteria; kingdom Bacillati; phylum Actinomycetota; class Actinomycetes; order Micrococcales; family Intrasporangiaceae; genus Pedococcus; species Pedococcus sp. The sequence continues at coordinate 8,709 of NZ_DATBMI010000211.1, read as the reverse complement.
CGTCAAGGAGCGGATCGCGGCCTACAAGTACCCGCGACGGCTCTGGACGCTGGACGAGCTGCCCAAGGGCCCGACCGGGAAGATCCTGCGGCGCGAGGTCAAGCCCCCCACGGGGTCCTGACGGCCGGGCACCCGGTATGCCGCCCTGCCGCCCGCGCGGGACGGGCGCGGCCGTGCCCCGGCCCCGCCCAGGCGGGTGGCGGCTCAGACGGGTGGCGGCTCGGGCGGGTGGCGGCTCAGGCGGGTGGCGGCTGGCGGCTCAGGCGGGCGGGGCCGGGAGGCGGCGGCGCGGCATACCGATCACCACGGCGGAGGCCAGCACGATGCCTGCCCCGGCCAGCTGCGGCCACGCGAGTGACTCGTCGAGCAGGGTCACACCGAGCACCACGGACACGACCGGGATGAGGTAGGTGACGGTGGCGCCGACCGTCGGGCCCGCAGCCCTGACCACGTCGAACTGGAGGACGTAGGCCACCCCGGTGCCGACCACGCCGAGGGCCAGGACCGCGAGCACCGGCCACACCGGCGAGGCCGCCGTGGCGTCCGGGCGCAGCGACCACGGCGTGGCGAACGCGTCGCGGCTGAGCGCCCACCAGACCGCGAGCACGGCGACCATCTGGGCCCCCGCCGTGAGCAGCTGCGCGGTGGGCATCGACAGCCCGCCGGGGTTGTCGTGCTGGAGGAAGCGCTTGACGTACGTCCAGCCGAGGCCGTAGCTCGCGCCGGCCACCAGGGTCATGCCGAAGCCGATGGCGTCGGGCCGGCCCAGGGAGTCCCAGGGCTGCAGGATGACCAGCACCCCGACGAAGCCGGCGAGGACGGCCGCGACCTTGCGCCCGGGCAACCGCTCGGCCGGCAGGAGTGCCAGCGAGAAGAGGACGGCGGCGAGCGGCGTGGTGGCGTTGCCGATGCCCGCCAACGCCGAGGACACCCGCTCCTCGCTGGCCGCGAAGAGCGAGAACGGGAGGGCTCCGAGGAAGAACCCGGTGACCATGAGGTGGCCCCAGGTGCGCCGGCCCCGCGGCAGCCGGCCGCGGGTGAGCCCGAGCAGCACGAGCAGGGCGGCGACGCCCGCGAAGATGCGGAGCCCGGAGATCTGGAGGGGGGCCAGCGAGCCCAGCCCGACCTTCATGAGCAGGAAGCTGGAGCCCCAGATCAGGGCCAGGGCGAGGAACTTGACCTGCCAGGGGACGCGCCCGACGCGCACCTCCGGCACCGGCAGGACGGTGGGTGCTGCGGCACTCATGGGCGGGTCAACTCTCTGCGCGTTCGGACAATTCCCTGGCCACTTCGACGGCCGACCGTTGAACGCTCGTGGCCCCCGATGGTGTGAGTCCGGCCAGTCCGCAGGCCGGACTCACCACGATGTCAGCCAGCGCCGACAGTGGCAGTCCGGTTCTCTGCCAAGCCTCCACGAGTTGCCGCCAGGCCGACCCGGTCGTCCCCGTGCCGTCCGTGGGGAGGCACCCGGCATACAGTGCGGTGCCGGCCTCGACGGTGGCCGCGACAGACTCCCAGCGCGCCGGCGTCAGGGCGGTGGTGTCGAGGGCGACGGCACCCGCCCCCGTGTCGCGCAGCAGCGGCAGCGGGATGCCGGGGTGGCAGCAGTGCACGACCGTCTCGCGCTCCCCCGCCGCGGCGAGGACCTCGCGCAGACCGGTCAGGACGGCCTGCGGGTCGACGGCGCGAAGGTGGCCGTAGCCGGACGACGTGGGCAGGCGCCCCGCGAGCACGGACGGCAGCGACGGCTCGTCGACCTGGAGCACCAACACGGCCCCCGGCACGAGCCGTTGGACGTCGTCCAGGTGCACCCGGATGCCCTCCGCGAGGGAGGAGATGAGGTCGCGGGCGGCGCCCTCGTCGGCGAGCACCCGCTCCCCGCGGTGGAGCGACACGCCGGCGGCGAGGGTCCAGGGCCCGGCGACCGCGAGCTTGAGCCGCCCCGCGTAGCCGTCGAAGGCCTCGGCCAGGTCGTCGAGGTCCCGACGCCAGAACGACGCCGTGCGCTCCGCATCGCGGCCCGGACGGTCGACGAACCGCCAGCCCGAGGGCTGCAGGTCGACGTGGAGGTCGACGAGCAGCCCGGCCGAGCGGCCGACCATGTCGGCACCGGGCCCACGATCCGGGGTCTCGGGGAGGTAGGGCAGCCCCTCCTCGCCGAGCAGGTCCCGGACCACCCGCAGGGCCTCGCGCTGGTCGGTGCCGGGCCATGATCCGATGCCAGTCGCGCGCGTCACGCGACGACCCTAGTCCGCTCCCGCAGCTGCACTCTGCGCCGGTGCCGCTGCGGCGCCGGTCCGGCGCCGGACCGCGTGTCGCCGCGGCGCCGGCGGTCGGCCCGGTGTCGCGGCCCAGCGCTCGTCAGCGACCCGCGGTGGCCACGGCGACCGGCAGCAACCACTGGTCGACCAGTGCCTTCGCGGCGACGCGCTGTCGGTTGGCCGGGCCCGCGGCGAACGGGACGGCGTCGGCGTCGCACACGGTGCCGGGTGCCGGCAGTGCGCCGGTCAGCAGGTAGTCCGCCGTCGCGTCGTCGGCGCAGGTCGAGGTGAACAGCGATGTGTGGCCCCAGGCCTGCACGGTGAGCAGCCGGGCGCGACCCAGCAGGCGCGCGGTGGACACGGCGCTCTGGTAGCGGGTCGCGGGGTCGTACCTCGTGCCGACCACGAGCACCGGCGAGGCAGTCGCCCTGCTCCAGGGACCGGTGTAGCGGTCGTGGTCCGCTCCGGGCCACGAGGCGCAGATGCTCGAGACCCAGTGCCAGGGCCGCCCGAAGTACGGCGTCCGCTGATCGGCGCGGCGGGCCGACCGAGCCCAGGCGGCCTCGTGGTCGGGGTTGTCGCTGTCGGAGCAGGTCACCCCGGCGAGGCCCTCGTACACCTGCTCGTACGGCGCGGCCAGCCCCTGGGCCCGAGCCTGCAGCCGCTGCAGGGTCGCGGCTGCCCGTGCCGGGTCGACCGCCCCCTCCAGGTCGGCCAGCAGCAGTGCGAGATCCGGCCAGATGGGCGGCGAGTACAGCGCCACCCGCGTGACGGCCACCAGGTCGGCGTAGGTCACGGTGACCGTCCCACCCTCCCCGTCGGGAAGCTCCGCCGGCTCCCGCAACAGCTGGCGGGCGAGCCGGTCGAAGCGCTGGCGCGGGTCCCCCTCGGAGAACGCACAGGTGGCCCCGCCCGCATCGCAGAGGGCCAGGAACTGCTGGAACGTCTCGTAGGAGCCCTGCTCGCTGCCGAGCCGGCCGAACACGGGAACGGTGTCGGCCTCGTCCCCCTTGCCGGTCGTCCAGGAGATGGGGTTGACCACAGCGTCGATGACGACCGCGCGCACCTTCTCGGGGAACAGGTTGGCGTAGGTGGAGCCCACGAGGGAGCCGTAGGAGTAGCCGACGAAGTTCATCCTGGCCTCGCCCAGGGCTCGCCGGATCTGGTCCATGTCCCGCGCGACGTTGGCCGTGGACATGTGGTCGATGACCGGCCCACCCCGCTGGTCACAGGCCTTGGAGACGGCCCGGTGCCCCGCGATCCACCGGGCCTCCTCGGCGCGGGTGACGGGGAACGCCATCGGTGCCAGTGCGTCGAGCTGCTCCTGCGTCGTCCGGAAGCACTGGAGCCCGGCGCTCCTGGCGATCCCCCTGGGGTCGAAGCCGACCAGGTCGAAGGCCGCCCGCACCCGGGGCGTGAACAGCACGTCCCCGGCCTGGGCCACGAAGTCCACTCCCGAACCGCCCGGCCCACCCGGGTTGACCAGCACGGACCCGATGCGAGCTGCCGGGTCGTCGGCAGGGCGCCTGATGAGGGCGAGCGAGATCTGGTCACCGCCGGGGTTGTCGTAGTCCAGCGGCACGCGCAGTCGAGCGCAGTCGAGGCCGGGGGCCTCCGGCCCGCACGGTGTCCAGGACACGCTCGGCCGTGCCACCTGCCCGGCCTGGGACGGGGTCTGTGCCGTGGCTGGTGGGACCGATGCCGCCGCGGGACGCGAGGCGCCGAGCGGAGCGGTGAGGACGAGCAGGGCTGCGGCCAGCAGGGTCGAGGCCGCGCGTGGGGGGTGCTTGAGACGCATGACTGCTCCCTGAGGAGTGGGCTGGTGTGGACCGCCCCTCCAGGCGTCACGCCGGCACGAGTCATGCCCCACGGGCGCTCGGGAAGCGGCTAGACGAACAGCATGCTGCGGGTCACAGCCGGGCGAATCAGGCACAAGGACTAAAACCCCTCGCGTCCGCCTGCGCTGTGCGGACGAGGGAGGGCGAGGCCGCGGCGGGCCGGGGCGCGCGTCAGCGGCCTGGAGGCCCTGCCGGGCGAGGCCGCAGGCCGTGGTCGACCAGGGCCTGCGCGGCGTCCCGTGAGCGGGGGACGGTGCCCATGGCGAACGGAACCACGTCGGCCTCGCACACCGTGCCGGGGGCGGGCAGCTCCCCGGTCAGCAGGTAGCTCGCCGTGGCGTCGTCGGCGCAGGTCGAGGTGAACAGGGAGGTGTGGCCCCAGGAGCGGACCGTGAGCAGTCGGGCGCGTCCGAGGATGCCCGCGGTGGAGACGGCGTCCTGGTAGCGGGTCGCCGGGTCGTACCTGCTCCCCACGACGAGCACCGGAGCCGCGGTCCGCCGGTCCCAGGGGCCGGTCCAGCGGTCGGTGTCGACACCCGGCCAGGAGGCGCAGATGCTCGAGCCCCAGTTCCAGATCCGGCCGAAGTAGGGCCACTTCTCGTCCGCGCGACGGGCGGCCTTCGCCCACGCCGACTCGTCGTCGGGGTTGTCGCTGTCGCTGCAGGTGACCCCGGCAAAGCCCTCGTACACCTGCCAGTACGGCTCGGCGCGACCCGTGGTCCGGCCCAGGCGCTGCAGCGCCGCAGCGGCACCGGCCGGGTCCACCTCGGCCTCGAGGTCGGCGAGGAACGCCGCGAAATCCCCCCACACCTCCGACGAGTACATCGCGCCCAGGGTGATGGCGACGAGGTCGGCGTAGGTGAAGGGGAACGTCCCGCCGGCCCCGTCCGGCAGCTCTGCCGGGTCCTCCAGGAGCTGGGCGGCCAGCTCGTCGAACCGCTTGCGCGGGTCACCGTCCGAGAACGCACAGGTGGGCCCGCCCGCGTCACACAGGTCCAGGAACTGCCTCAGGGTCTCGAACGCGCCCTGCTCGCTCACCAGCCGGCCGTCCACCGGGACCGTCTCCGCCTGGTCACCCCGGCCCGTCGTCCAGGAGATGGGGTCGATGACGCCGTCGATGACGACCGCCCGCACCTTCGCGGGGAACATGTTGGCGTAGGTCGACCCGATCATCGAGCCGTAGGAGTAGCCGACGAAGCTCAGCCGTTCCTCGCCGAGGGCGATCCTGATCTGGTCCATGTCGCGCGCCACGTTGGCCGTCGACATGTGGTCGATGATCGGGCCACCGCGCTTCTCACAGGCCTTGGACACCGCCCGGTGCCCGGCGACCCACCTCTCCTCCTCGGCGCGGGTCACCGGGAAGGCCATCGGCGCCAGGACGGCCACCTGGTCCTCCGTCGTCTCGAAGCACTGCAGCTGGGTGCTGCCGGCGATGCCGCGCGGGTCGAAGCCGACGAGGTCGAAGGAGGCCCGGACCTCGGGGGTGAACAGGAAGTCCCCCAGACCGGCCACGAAGCCGACGCCCGAGCCGCCCGGCCCGCCGGGGTTGACCAGCAGGGAGCCGATCCGCGCCGACGGGTCGTCGGCCGGTCTGCGGATCAGGGCGAGTGAGATCCGGTCGCCGCGGGGCCTGTCGTAGTCCAGCGGCACCTCCATCGTGGCGCAGTCGAAGCTCGGCAGCCCCTCGCACGCCGCCCAGTCCAGGCTCGGGGCCGGGGCGGGGTCCGCGGCACGGGCGGCCGGGGAGGACCACGGTTGCGACGTGGCCGCTGCCGGGAGGGCGGCAACGCCCGGGGCGCAGAGGGCCGTGACCACGAGGACCGCGGCGGTGCGTCTGGGGTCGAGGTGGCGCATGGCTGCTGCTCCGATGCTCGAGCGGGCTTCGAGGGATCGGCCCCCTGTGTGCGACACCGGCTCGGGCGGCGCTGGCGTGCGCCGAGCCGGTGAGAGCAGCATGCTCTGGACGCGTGTGCGCGCGAATCCGGCAACGGGACTACGCGGAACCCGCGCCGCCTCACGAAAACCGCGCACAGCGGCTCCCGCGCGAGACGCCCGTCCTGCGTAGGCGGGCGAGTCGGCGACGGGTCAGGACCGCGGACGTGCGTCCGCGTCGTGGCCCGCCTGCAGGCGTCGTCCGGCCACGCAGCGCCAGGCGTCCTCGATGATCTCCTCGACGCGCGGCCAGTCGACGTCCGGCACGTCGAGGTACACCCCGACCCAACCCCGCGTGCCGACGTACGGGGGGCGGAAGTAGCGCGCGGGTTCCTCGGCGACCAGCGCCCCCTGGGCACCCTCGGGAGCCGCCGCCCAGAGCGCCTCGCGCTCGTCGTGGTGGTGGTCGGCATACATCACGAAGGACTTCCGCCCGCCGGCGAACCACGTCGGCTCGCCGTGGGAGAGCCGCTCCTCCGTCCCGGGGAAGGCCAGGCACAGCCGCCGCACCCGCTGCAGGGGCGACGCCGGCGGCATACGGCTCAGCGCTCCAGCGCGGTCTCGGCGATCGTCGCCGAGCCCACCACGCGGGTCCCGTCGTAGAGCACGACCGACTGCCCGGGCGCCACTCCCCTGACCCGCCCGGTGAGGCGCACGTGCACGTCGTCGCCGTCCGCCCACGCCGTCGCGGGGACCTCATCGCCGTGGGCCCGCACCTGCGCACCGACGGCGACGACCCCCTCCGGCGCCGGACCGCACCACCGGGCGTGGTCTCCGCGCAGCGAGTTGACGCCCAGCAGGTCCGCGGTCCCGACCATGACGGTGTTGCGCCCCGCATCCACGTCCACGACGTAGCGGGGACGGCCGTCCCGGGTGTGGCGGGGCAGGCCGAGCCCACGCCGCTGCCCGACGGTGAAGGCGTAGGCGCCGGCGTGCGAACCCACGACCTCCCCGGAGGCGGCGTCGACGATCTCGCCGGGCTGCTCGCCGAGCCGAGCGGTCAGCCACGCCTTGGTGTCGCCGTCCGCGATGAAGCAGATGTCGTGCGAGTCGGGCTTGGAGGCGACGTAGAAGCCACGCTCCCTCGCCTCGGCGCGGATCTGCGGCTTCGTGGTGTCGCCGAGGGGAAAGAAGGAGCGCTCGAGCTGCTCGGCGGTCAGCACGCCCAGGACGTAGGACTGGTCCTTGGCCGCGTCGACGGCGCGGTGCAGCTCACGAGACCCGTCGGGCCGCTCCACGACCTGGGCGTAGTGGCCGGTCGCCACCGCGTCGAAGCCGAGCGCGACGGCCTTGTCGAGCAGCGCGGCGAACTTGATCTTCTCGTTGCACCGCAGGCACGGGTTGGGGGTGCGGCCCGCCTGGTACTCGGCCACGAAGTCCTCCATGACGTCGCGACGGAACCGCGCAGCCATGTCCCAGACGTAGAAGGGGATCCCGAGCATGTCGGCGACCCGGCGGGCGTCGCCGGCGTCCTCGATCGTGCAGCACCCGCGGGCACTCTCCCGCAGGGTGGCCGCGCTCTGCGACAGCGCGAGGTGGACCCCGACCACGTCGTGCCCGGCGTCGAGCATGCGGGCGGCGGCGACGGCGGAGTCGACCCCGCCGCTCATGGCCGCGACGACCCGCATCACGCCACCCCGGACGCCCGTCGGGCGCGCTCGACGGCCGCGGGCAGGGCGGTGAGGAAGGCGTCGACGTCGGCGTCGGTCGACGTGTGCCCCAGCGTCAGGCGCAGTGCGCCCCGGGCGTCCTGCTCGCTGAGGCCCATGGCCAGCAGCACGTGGCTGGGCTGGGGCACCCCCGCCTGGCAGGCCGACCCGGTCGAGCACTCGACCCCGGCGGCGTCGAGGAGGTAGAGCAGGGAGTCGCCCTCGCACCCGGGCACGAGGAGGTGGGCGTTGCCGGGCAGCCGCCGTATGCCGTCGCCGGCCTCCCAGTACCCGGTCACCGTGATGCCGTAGTCCAGTGCGAGGGCCGAGGTGACGAGCCGGTCACGCAGCCGCAGCACGCGCTCGGACTCCGCGGCGCGACCGGCGACGGCCTCCTCGACCGCCACGGCGAAGCCGCGGATGGCGGGCGCGTCGAGGGTGCCACTGCGGATCTGGCGCTCCTGGCCACCGCCGTGGGTCAGCGGGGCGACCAGCATCGACCGCTTGACGACGAGGGCCCCCACGCCGAGCGGCCCCCCGGCCTTGTGCGCGGTGACGGTCATCAGGTCGAGGTCGCTGTCGGCGAAGTCGAGCGGGACATGCGCGAGCGCCTGGACGGCGTCGCTGTGCACGGGGATGCCGTGCTCGTGGGCGACGGCGACGACCTCGCGCACCGGTTGCACCGTGCCGACCTCGTTGTTGGCCCACATCACCGAGACGAGCGCGACGGACTCCGGGTCCCGCTCCACCGCGGCGCGCAGCGCGTCGACGTCGAGCCGGCCGAGCCCGTCGACGGGAAGCAGCTCGACCTCGGCGCCCTCGTGCTCGGCGAGCCAGTGGACCGGGTCGAGGACGGCGTGGTGCTCGGCGGCGCTGGTGAGGATGCGGGTGCGGCGCGGGTCGGCGTCCCGGCGGGCCCAGAACAGCCCCTTGACCGCGAGGTTGTCGGACTCGGTCCCGCCCGAGGTGAACACGATCTCGCCCGGCCGGCAGCCCACCGCGTCCGCGATGCGCTCGCGCGACTCCTCG
>NZ_DATBMI010000190.1:0-1892 GCF_036554925.1 Pedococcus sp. | reverse complement strand
CAGGGCGGCCGTGATGCGCACGTCCTCGCCGAGCACCGTGATGTCGCTGGGGTGCAGGCGCAGGGCGTCGGCCATCGTGGTGATCCCGATGTCGGTCATCGCCTGCCTGCCACGGCCCAGGAAGACGGGAGCCACGTAGGCCACCACCTCGTCGACCAGCCCCGCACCGAGGAAGGCACCGGCGAGGGTGGGCCCGCCCTCCAGCCAGAGGCGGTGCACCTCGGCGTCCGCCAGGGCCGCCAGGACGGTCTTGGGGTCACGGGTGCGCAGGTGCCACGTCGGCGCCGCGTCGTCGAGGACCCTGGCGTCGGGCGGGAGGTCGCGCTCCCCCATGACGACGCGGAGTGGCTGCCGGGGGAACAGCGATCCATCGGGCTGCCGCGCCGTCAGGTGGGGGTTGTCGATGAGGGCGGTGCCGGTGCCGACCAGGAGGGCGCCGCTCTCCGCGCGCAGCCGGTGCGCGTCGGCGCGGGCCGCCTCGCCGGTGATCCACTGGCTGGTCCCGTCGGCGGCGGCGCTGCGCCCGTCGAGCGAGGTCGCGAGCTTCCACGTCACCCACGGGCGACCGGTGCTGACGAGGTGGGTCCAGGTGCGGTTCAGCGCGAGTGCCTCGTCGGCGAGCACGCCTCCGCAGACCTCGACGCCCTGCGCGCGCAGCGTGTCGGCGCCACCCGCCGCGCGGGGGTTGGGGTCGGCCTGGCCGAACACGACGCGGGCCACCCCCGCGGCGTGCAGGGCAGGCGCACACGGCTGGGTGCGGCCGGTGTGGTTGCACGGCTCGAGGCTGACGTAGGCGGTGCCGCCGCGGGCCCTCTCGCCTGCCTGGGCGAGGGCGTCGATCTCGGCGTGGGGTGTGCCGGCACCGTGGTGCCACCCCTCGCCGACCACCTCGCCGAGGGCGTCGGTGACCACGCAGCCGACCCGGGGGTTGGGGTCGGCGACGGACCCCCGCGCCGCGAGATCCAGCGCACGCCGCATCAGCGCGCCCTCGGCCGCGGTGTGCTCGCTGGTCGTCATGTCCTGCCCTGTCGCTCGAGACGGTCACCGTCGAGCTCCGGGGGGTCGTTCACGCGGGCAGTTGGGCGCGGCCGACGCCGTCGGCCGCGCGACCACGAGCTGGTCCCGCTGTTATCGTGCTGCCTACCATCCGGACTTTAACCGTCGGTCCTGGAGTTCCACCAGGTCAACCGGCCGCTGGATGCGGTCGGGTCGCGGACTGTCACCGCCGGTTCGGAGTTGCACCGACCCCGGAGCACGTGCCCACCAGTATGTCACCGCCGCGCCGGGGCGTGGCAGCGGTGTCCGGGTGACGGTCCTCACGCACACCGACGGCCAGTGCTGGTGCTGGTGCCGGGGCTGCTGCTGCGCCGGTGCTAGTGCCGGTGCTTCTCCGCGAGGGCGCGCAGCTCGTCGACGGCCGCGGCAGCGTCCTCGGCGCCGTAGACGGCCGAGCCCGCGACGAAGACGTCGGCGCCCGCCTCCGCACACTGCTCGATCGTGCTGGCCGAGACGCCGCCGTCGACCTGCACCCAGATCTCGCCACCGTGGCGACGAACGGCCTCGCGGACCTCGGCGACCTTGGGCATCTGGTCGGCCATGAACGACTGGCCGCCGAAACCGGGCTCGACCGTCATGACGAGGACCATGTCGAGCTCGGGGAGCAGGTCCTCGAAGGGCGAGAACGGCGTGTTCGGCTTGATGGCCATCCCCGCCCGGGCCCCGGCCGCGCGCAGGTCGCGGGCCAGCGCCCTGGGGTCCGCCGCGGCCTCGATGTGGAAGGTCACGGACGCGCCGCCGGCCTCGGCGTACAGGGGAGCCCAGCGGTCCGGGTCCTCGATCATCAGGTGGCAGTCCAGCGGGATCGGGCTGACCTTCGCGAGCGCCTCGACAAC